>SOIA01000051.1 GCA_004378665.1 Candidatus Aminicenantota bacterium | reverse complement strand
AGATGTGCGTGTTTCCGTATCCAAAAAAAGGGGAAGAACAGCTTTGAAAAAACTCATCCTGCTGGCCACAATATCGGTTCTAAGCCTAGTCTTCTTTGCTCAGGAAATCACGCATGAGACACTCGTAATCAACATTGAAGTCCCTGTCCGAGTGTTCAAGAGCGGAGAATTTGTGGACAATTTAACCATCGACGACTTCGAAGTATACGAGGACGGCATTCTCCAGCAAATCGAAGCGGTCTATCTGATAAAAAAGAAAGCCATCGAGAGGAGCGAAGAAAAACAAAGGTTCGTTCCCGAGACTTCAAGGAACTTTATTCTGCTTTTTCAAATCCAGGATTATCTTCCCAAAATAGAAAAAGCCCTGGATTTCTTTTTCGACAACGTCCTCTTACCCGGGGATAACCTCACAGTTTTCACCCCGATGAAAGTGTATAACTTCAAAAGCGAAGCTTTAGAGCTTCTGCCGAAAGAAGAAATCGTCAAACAGTTAAAATCCAAAATCAGAAAAGACACCCTCATGGGGAACGCAGAGTATAAAAGTTTATTACGGGATCTTCGCGACCTTATGTCTGCGCCTGGCGAACAAACACTTCAAATATGTCAAATCCACCTGGCCAGGCTTGAGGACATCCGGCGAGTGGATGAAGAGCAACTTTTGGGTTTTGCGGAATTCTTGAAAGCCAAGGAAGGGCAGAAAAACGTGTTCCTGTTCTACCAGAAAGAGCTCATGCCTCAAATCGACCCGGGCACATTGGTTCAACTCATGAGCCTGGAACAGGACAAACAGCATTTCCTGTTTCAGCTTTCCGACCTGTTTTTGCAGTACAGAAGAGATATTGCGTTTGATGTCGACCGCATCAAACAGGTATTTTCCGATTCATCCATTTCCATACATTTCCTGTACATCACGAAGATCCCGGCTATGAGTCTGGACGGGAGACCGACTTCGGCGATCACCTGGAGGGAACAGTCAGAGGATATTTTCAGCGCCTTCAGTGAAATGGCGGAAGCGACAGGCGGAATGTCAGACAGCTCTTCGAACGCCGCAGACCTATTCCAGAAGGCTGTGGAGGCGTCGGAAAATTATTATATAATCTATTATTCACCCAAGAACTATAAGAGAGACGGGAGTTTCCGGAACATCAAGATCAAAGTCAAGAATAAAAACTACAGGATCACGCACCGCGCCGGGTATTTCGCGAACTGAGAAAGCTATGAAAGCCAGATTGACCGGATATGCACTGCAGTATCGACAAATTGTCTATCCGAGGAAACGGTAAAGAACAGAGGAGATAAGAATGAAAAAGAGCTTATGCGTTCTCATCCTGCTGATGGTTTTCATCGCCTATCCAGACCTCAAGGAGTTGGATTTGTCACGCCTCCAGGAAGAGAAAAAACAGGAGGCGCTCCAGCACGAAGTGACAGTCGTGATGAAATTGGTGCAGGTCTTTGTCACGGATAAAAAAGGAAACCCGATTACCGACCTGACCAAAGAGGACTTCATCCTGTACGATAACGGCCAACTGCAGACGATCACTGACTTTGAGAAGCATCTCCTCAAAAGACCCGAAGCCAAGGTCGAGGAAAGATTAGAGGAGACGCCGCTCCCTCTTCCTCAGGAAACTGCCTCCAGATTGAACAGGAAATTTTTCCTCCTCCTGGATATCGAGAGGAACGATGGGCTGGGAATGATCAAATCGAAGAAAGCCGCCCTCCACTTCATCGAAACTCAGGCCTTTCCAACGGATGAGCTCGCCTATCTCACCTACTCTCCGAGGAACGGCCTTGTTGTGCGCGAATTTCTCACGACTGACCATGAGAAAGTCAAGGCCGCCATAGAGAAGACGAAGGAACTCCCGGGTGGAATAGACGGAGGGGAGGGAGTTGTGGAAGAACGTGAACTCCTTAAACGGCAAATCCTTCTCTATTTCGAGGAATTGCGCAAGTTTGCCAAATCCTTGCGCTACATTCCCGGATACAAAAACATCATTCTTTTTTCTGCGGGGATCAACAGAAATCTTATGTATGACAGCGATGACCCTTCGATCCGGTTTGAGCTGGAAGGTCTGAGCAAAGAATTATCCTCATCCTCCTGCCCGGTCTACACTGTGAACACAGAAGGAATGCGGGCCCTCTCTAAACCTCAGGGAGAAAGAGGAGATCATTCCTTGATGATGATATCCGACCTCTCCGGTGGAAAATATTTTATAGACGTGGCACGGTACGAACAATTTTCCGAAGAAATTCAGAATGTCACCGGCAATTACTATGTTCTTGGCTATTACATAAACGAACAATGGGACGGCAAATACCATGAGATCAAAGTCAAGGTCAAACAGAAGGGATATGAAGTCCACGCCCAGGGTGGATACTACAATCCCGAGCCGTTTAAAAAATTTACCAAATTCGAGAAGAAGCTCCATCTCCTTGACCTCGCTCTGTCTGAAAAGCCCCGCTCTCAGGAACCCATTAAATTTCCCTTATTGGCGCTTCCCTGTTCGGAAGATAAGGATTCGAATATTGTCCTGATATCAAAAATCCCGCTGGAAGTGATCGAAAAAGTCGGAGTGGAAGAGAACGAGATCGTGGCTCTTGTTTTTGATGACGAGAATATTATCGTCGATTCGAATGAGAAGAAAATCGATTTCTCCGAAATGCCACGAAAAAATATCTATACCTATGCGATTTTTTCCCTTCCCCCCGGAGAGTACAAGTGCCGGATGGTCATCCGGAATCTGATGACAGGAAAAGGTGCGGTCGGATCCGACTCGGCAGCTATTCCGGAGCCTGCTCAGTCCGGAATAAGACTCTATCCGCCTGTACTGCTTGTCCCGGGTGAAAAACTTTCCTATCAGACTATTTCAAAAAAGAAAAATCCTGAGGAAAGGGAAGGAGAAGTGTCTCTGTTTGATCTTTATCCCTTTCTGGACGAAGACTACATCCCCCAGTTTGAGGGAATTGAGAAAGGAACTTCAAAAGTTCTGGTCGGATTGCGCTACTCAACTGTCGGAATCCAGGAACCGGACATCAGTCTAACGGCCAGCCTGATCGACCCGAAATCCGGGGAAAAAACTCAGCTCTCCCTGATCATTCTCTCGTCTGAAAGCAGGGATGCAACAGACATATTGCTGCTCGAACTTCAGCTCCCTGAATTGAAGACCGGTGAATACTCACTGGAAATAATCGCCGAAGAAGCCAGGACTCGATCAAGGTCTGCGGTTGTTAGACGTTTTAGAGTGAGATAGCAAAGAAAAAATTTTTTACTGCCACTCCACGCTGTATCTCTTCACTGAAGAAAACTCATTCCCATCCTCACTCATGACCGCGTACATCTTATTCTTCTTGACTACAAAGAGCAGTTCGTTCCCGGGAATGGAAAATTTTGCGATGTTTCGTCCCTCGGAATCGAAGACATCATAATAAAATCCGCCCTTATTGTCTCTTTCATAAGTCCGGACGTATATTCGGCCATCCTCATCGCATATGAAATAATAGAGAGGATTGTAATATTCCGGTAATTCGATTTTATACTCGGGAGGAACGGTCCGGCCTTCAATCATTTTTTTCTTTTCTGCTTCCGTTATTCTCACAGAATCATGATCTTTCACTATTTTCCGGAGCGTTTTTCCTTCGGGGCTGACAATGAATATTTCATAGCTTGAGGGATGGCTCCACGCGATATTGTCATTCTCCATCAGTCTAAACTGGAGAGTTGGGTCTAACATCTCAATGACGTAGGGTGTCCTCTTCTCTTCGATGGTGACGAGAGTCATAACGGGATTGAGCTTCGAATCGAATTTTTTCAATTCATGCATATACATCTCTCCCGGAATAAAAAAATATCCGATAATGTATCCCTTGGAATCGGTCATTGTCCTTTCGAACATCTGATTTCTTGTGGAAATTTCTCTTAGACATTTTCCGTCCAATGAATAATAGGAAATGCGTCTGTTGGAGATGTCATAAAACATCAGCTCTTTACCGGAGATCAAATACATGCGGTACGGGAGCTGCAGTTCACCGGGTCCCTGGCCTTTTTTCCCTATAATCCTCATGCCTTTCCCGTTCTTATCAAATACTTTTACCCGAACATCTTTGAGATCCAAAACGTAGATAATTTCCTCTTCATCAACCTGAACAGATCGAATATCGGAAAGCGTGTATTCCACACCCTCCTTCTCGCCGCTGATCACCAAATCTTCTTTAAGGACGATCTTTTGAAGAGACGCAGGAACTTTAGGGTTATACACAGTAGGAACTCCGTTAATGATTTTAATTTTTATGTCTTCTGTCTGGAGTGAATAGGAGAAGACCAAGGACGAAATGAAAAAAACCAAGGAAAATTTCAGTATTAAAGATAGGCTTTTCATGTTCCCTCCTTATCCGCGATTCCTCATTCTATGCACTGACTCTATTATTAATATAGGCCTGCACAACCCTGGTGTCAAAAATTCGCTGTCGGATTTTTTTCTTTCCTTCTTGAAGAACAAAAAAATCACTCGGAACAGAAGACATCTCCTCCCTATCTATCAGAGAGAGTTTTCATGAACTCGACAATCAGGTCCTCTTCTTCCTCTGTCAATCCCAAGTCACCCAATTCTTCAGTGTTGACATTCTCCTTAATTTCTGGCGGAGGCCAGTTCTCGCCGGCAATATCCCTCGTGTTGTAGAAGTGAGTGATATCCTTGAGGGTTTTGAAAAATCCGTTATGGGCATAGGCTTTGACAAAATCTCCGTTCGGTCTTTTATCTACGTTGCGCAGGGTCGGTACTTTCTGCTTGCCGTAGTTTTCCGCCGCATACCGGGCGAATTCTGTCATTGTCTCGAGAAAAGCACCCAGGCCCTTGTCCATCCAATCCTTGCCGTCTTTGTTCCACTCTGCAGACATTTGATAAAAGGGATTTTGAGGATTTTTGGGTACTCCGAGGTTGTCGTAGGTGAAATCAGTGAACACAGGCGGTTTGCCGTTGACCGATGTCATCACATGGCATTCGGCACACAATCCTTTGGTGTTGAACAGCATTAAACCCTCTACTTCACTGTCATCTAAACCCAGATTCTTATATTTTGCCCAGTTCGACTCATCGATCGACTCCACATCCAAACCCGCATCCTTCGCATTCTTCCAAAAATCATCGAACTTGGAACTGAACGGGTTGACCTCGGCAGTCCTCTCGAAGGCCGCGATGGAACGGGCAATCCGCTCGTATGTCCCGTCAATATCTTCCACATCTATTGAATTCTTTCCCCAGACCTCTTCGAAAAGGTCAACATAGTCTGATTCACTCACCTTCATGACAACGGTCTTTTTATCCGGATTGTTCATCTCCAGCAGGTTGAGGAAAGGTCCCATGGCCTGCTCTGTCAAGGGGTCACCCAATTCCAATCCCGATGCCCGGCCATTCCAGAACATCCCTCCGACAAATGTTCCTTCCTCATCCCGATGCATTACAGGACTATCTCCTGCATAAGCCGCAGAAGGCGGCTTTGTGTTTCCGAATCGACCCTCGACCGCGCCTTCATAGACTGACTTTGTGTTGTTCACATCTGAGTCAGGCCCTGTCCATCCGGCTAAGGGAATGTGACAGGACGCGCAGGACTGTCCGGGCGGTGTGGACAAATTGGCGTCAAAAAACAATTTCTTTCCCAGCTGCTCATTCGGACTGAGTCCGAATACTTCGGTCTCTTTTTTGCATCCCACAACAAAAATCATCGAAAGAACCACTGTAACAGCTATGATATTTCTAAAAGTTTTCATGTCATTTCTCCGTCTTTTAACCTTATTCGACTTGAGCGTTATTTTCCCGTTTGAAGCGAAATATACATTGTACTCCTCTAATATCTACCTGTAAATCCCAGCCCGCGCTCTGTGCCCTGTATTCCCAAACTGTCTCGAATATCTTGCGGTAATCCTGAAAAGTGATCTGCATGGGATGGAATGCTGGACGGGATAGATTTTCAAAACATGCATTCCGATAAAATTACTGATTGTTCAAGGAAGTCAGTCGCTTCTGTGCATCGGAGACTTCAACTAGAGAAGAATCTGCACCTTCCCAGAGTTCGAGAAATTTTTGATAATTCTCAGAGGCTTGCTTTGTCATGCCCTTCTGTCCGTAAATTTGACCAAGCATGTAGAAGCTCTTCGCGTATACATCCCCGACGAGCAGCCGGCCTGTGGTGAGGGAGATGATCCTCCCGTACTCCTCCAGGGCCTTGTCCAGATCACCGGATTGGAAATGAGCGAAAGCCAGAGGATCGATAAACAACGCTTGCATGGATTGCGGATCCATCTGAGAGGGCAAGAGTGTCAAACCCTGGTTAAAAAGCTCGACTGCCCTGGAATAGTTTTTCTTTTCAAGCTCCATCCTGCCCATCAAGTGATAATGCATTCTTTCTGCCTTCCTGTTCATTCCCTCATCGATCAATTTCTTCAGCTCAGATGCTGTGGCCTGCGTTTCATCCCACCTGTTCATCTCGGTATAGATAAGCCCTTTTAAAAACAGCGTCTCCCTTTGTCTATGAAGGATTCCGCCTTCACTCGCAGTGTTCCATGCCTCTTCGCACTCTTTTAAGGCGGAATCGAAATCCTTTGACTCGAGATTCAAATACGCCATGTATGAATGAAACCTCGAGCTCCACTCCGCCTCCCCAAACATGTCTCCGAGGTCCATCCCCAGCTGTGCCTGTTCTTTGGCTTTTTCGAGCTTCCCCTGGAGGAGATAGAGTGCGTATAATCGAGTTATTCCTTCTGCATGAGCTCTCGGCTCATCCGTCTCGAGCAATTTCTGATATTCCTGCTCTGCCTTTATGAAATCCCCTCGGTAATAGTGAATACCCCCTTTCAATAAGAAATTCCGGTAATGACCGGGGTCAAGGACAGAGCCCTTCTCCACCTCAATCTGAGCTTGATCATATTTTCCATGATGAAGATAATTCTCGGCCATATCGAAACGAACAATCACGTTGTCTGAAATGTTCCTTATATAGAGTTCAAGAGCTTCCCGGGCTTTGCCGTATTGTCCTTTGGCCGCGTAACAGAATGCAATATTCTCATAGCTAAAAACTCTCTCATCTCTGTTTTGAATATTCACCTCAAAAAACGGGATGGCCTTATCCCATTCCTCCCGTTCGGCATATATGGTTCCTAAGTTATTATTCCCGATGGAATCGTCCGGATATACTTTCAACAATTCAATATAGGCTTCGATGGCTTTATCGTAAGTACTCTCCGATTGAAGATAATAACTACCCTGGATGTAATAACTTTCCCTGTCCGAAACTTTATCACTCAGTTCAAAAGCCTTCTGGTAGCCCTTCAGCGCATCGGATCGATAACCGATAGCTTCGTAAGCAATGGCCATGTTCCTGTACGCCATGGCGAATTCGTGGTCCAGAGCGACCGCCATCTCCATCAAAGGAATGCTTTTGATGAAATCTCCCTTGGAATAATATTCCATCCCTTCTCTGTAATACCTGTAAGCCTCGGGAGAGCTGGTGGTGATATTCTCCACTTCCATATCTATATCGCCGGCGATCTCCGCAGCGCTCAGTTGAAAACTCTCTTTGATCTTCCTTGTCAGATCATCCACCATGGAAAACAAGCTGCCTTCTCCGACTCCTTCCACCATTTCCGAACCGATCGTTTCCCCGGTGCTGGCTTCCTGCAGGAGCGCATTGATCCTCAAAGTGTCGCCGGCTCTGGCTAACTTCCCCACCAGTACATACCGCACCCCTCCCCGGGCGGATATCTCTTTCAAAACTCTTGAAGAGTAACTCTCCGCTTCTAACAGGTCCAATTCCTCGAGTATACTGAAAAGCTTCTCTCCGCTCAGCACCCTCACGTATTTTGACTGAGAAAGATCTGCGACCAAAAGATCGGAGAGCGCCTTTCTCCAATGATTGAACGCCTCATCGCCAGTGTTGTTCTCAAAATACATGACTGCCAGCGAGGGTTTATCCTCCGGAAAAGGAACCACTCTCCCTCTTGGCAAAAGGGACATGAGAATAACAATCAGGACCACGAGCAATACCACGGCTGCTGCGGGAACGAACAGCTTTTTTAAATTCAATTTGACAGTGATCTCTTTTTCCGTGATCGGCTTTCTCTTGGGAATGATCCTTTGTGTCGTGGGCAGGTCCTTCTCAATCCTGGTCAATTCAGAAAGGAGCTCTCCGGCATTCTGATATCTCTCCTCACTCTTTTTCTCCAAACACTTCAGGATCACGCGGCTGAGCCCCTCAGGGATTTGAGCATTCACTTTTCTCGGATCGAGCGGGTCCTCGCTCTTGTGCTTCATGGCGACGCTCAGGGGTGTCTCTCCCTCGAAGGGAACTCGTCCGGTCGCCATCTCGTACAGGATCACTCCCAGCGAATAGACATCGGATCGCTGGTCGACTTCCCGCATTTCCACCTGCTCCGGAGACATGTATTCTGGGGTTCCGATTATCAATCCTGTCCCCGTTATTCCTTTCTTTTTAAGGGACCTGGCTATCCCGAAATCCATGATCCGGGTGTTTCCTTCCTTATCGATCATGATGTTCTGGGGTTTGATGTCACGATGGACGACGCCCAGCCGGTGGGCTTCTTCCAATCCTTCACAGACCTGCTTGGCAACAGACACGGCCTTCCCGACGCTCAAATGCCCTATCCTCAAGATGGAGTTTTTTAAATCCTCACCAGGCACATATTCCATGGTGATGTACTGGGTGTCCCCCTCTTCGTTCAGGTCATACATGCGGCAGACATTCTTGTGGGATATTTTCCGGGCCAGTTTCAGCTCGCTCCGAAAACGCTCGATCGTCGTCTTATCGGATGAAACCTCAGGATTGAGGAGTTTCAAAGCCACCTCTTCCTCGACTTTTTTATCGAACACCCGGTAGACGACTCCCATGCCGCCTTTCCCCAACTCTTCAATCACCTCGAACCTGCCGGCAAAAACTGTTCCCCTTGCCAGATCGCCAGAAGGCATCTCCAGCGTTTTCGTGTATGAGTCACCTCTCTCCCCCGATGAGATCAGAGGAGAGCCGCACTTGCTGCAGAAACTGCTATCCGCGGGATTTTCTGACTGACACTTCGGGCATTTCATGTCTATCTTCTTTAAAAAGAAGGTTAGCAATTCACAGGGAAAGAGTCAAATGAGCGGCCCCAGATGAAAAGAAAAACCTTCTCCTCCTAAAGGGTGAAAAAATGCGAGAAAAATCATCCCCTAATTCACCCTTTTAGGTTATTGAATCAGGGAAGACTTTTATATTAATTATTATATTCGCGATCTGATAATCCTCATGTCCACTCTCAGTCAGTGCAATTTGATTTGTACCGATAATGACAGATATGTTAGGCTTGCTGAATATCACTCACCAAAAGAATAGAGTATGAAACTAGGACTGGAGTTCTTCCGGAGCAAAGTGGCTCAGCGGATTTTTCTGCTTTTC
>SOIA01000069.1 GCA_004378665.1 Candidatus Aminicenantota bacterium | reverse complement strand
TACCATCGAGATTTATACTGAAAAGCTCATCTCATGTCAATTTTTCTGATTTTCCTTGAACACAATCTTTTCTCGGGCCATGATAAATGTGGGATTTTTAAGCCCAAAAATATTCTCCACGATCTCCTGAGGGCGGATGCTCTTCTGTAAAGAATGTTTCAAGTGAAGGAAAAGTTTCCCTTCCTTCCTGTCTATGGCCTTCTCCTGGATGGACTCATCGTGTATTTTGGCTAAAGACTCCTTGACCCGCTTCTCTATCCTTGAATAATAGTCAGAATCAGATAATGTCCTCTCGGTTTGATCCCTCATGGCAGACATCATTTCTCGGCTTTTCAAATCGACTGAATAGACAAGTGTTTCAATTTCCTTGTTCAGAGTGGATTTGATCCCTTCCCTCCTCTCTAAACCAAGGATACGAATTCCTGAAGGCAGACATGAGTTCATTAGGGAGATGAATTCATCCTCCTTGAAAAGAAAACGAGATTTAAATTCGAAGCACTCCGCTCTTCCCTCCATTCCCAGAGGGAGAGCCGGAAGATAGGAAATCGACATTTTGGGATGAAAGCCTTTTGTGTGAACAACACGGATCCCAGCCCGCCTGAATGCCCTCTGGATGATATTGCTCACATCGATATGTGATATGAAACGTGCGGATTGACGTTTGGAATAAAAAACTCGATAGCGAACCACCTCTTCGAGCTCTTTCCCCAAAGGAATTTCTTGAGAAGGTTCAATTTTCACTTCTTCTGTGAATGTTCTCTCCAACAGATGTGGAAAGACGCATCCTTGACACGTCCCGCAGCTGTCGTCCAAACAGGAAGGTGTGTATTCTTCCTTCCGAGCCTTATTCAATTCTTCAAGCAGGAATGATTTTTTAACACCCGTATCCACGTGGTCCCATGGCAGACGCGTGTCTGTATTGATCGAAGAGAGATAAAGGTGGTAGTCCAGGTGTTCCTGCTCAAATCCTTTTTCCCAGGTCTGAAATCGGAAAAGGTCATTCCAGCTGTCAAAACGCGCTCCTCCTCTCCAGGATTGGTGCAAAACCCTATTGAGCTTTCTGTCCCCACGGGAAAACACAGCCTCCAGAATGGCATTTTTTAATGGATGTCCCTTCAGTTTGACTGAGGGGTATCTTCTAAGCTTAGATTCTAGAAATCTGTACTTCTCTCTCAGGTTGGACTCATCTTCCATCCTGAGCCATTGAAAGGGAGTATGCGGTTTAGGAATAAAGGAAGATACGCTGAGGTTGATCTGAGGGGCTGATTTCAGGATCTTCTGTCCAATCCTGACCACTTCCTGGATGAGGTTCACGATCCCCTCGAGATCTTCATCCTTTTCTGTCGGAAGCCCGACCATAAAATACATCTTGAGCAACCTCCATCCTTGAGAAAAAGCATTCTGTGATGCCTCCCGGATGTCATCATCTTCCATTTTTTTATTGATGACCCGGCGCAAACGGTCGGTCCCTGCTTCCGGGACCAAGGTGAATCCTGTTTTTCTTACCTTGATGATGCTCTCCACGATATTGGAAGACAGGCCTTTGGGACGCAAAGAAGGCAGCGAAAGAGAGATTTTTTTCTCGGCCAGTTTCTCCATCAAAGCATCCACTATAGGGCCCAGATAGGGGTAGTCGCTGATGGAAAGGGAAGCCAGGGAAGTGTCGTCATATCCGGTCAGTTTCAAGCTGTTTAATATAGTATTCAGGACATAAGAAGGACTTTTCACCCTGGGCGGGAAATAAACACTCGAGGCCTGACAAAATCTGCACCTTTGCGAGCAGCCTCTCGCGACCTCCACAGATACTCTGTCAAAAATGACCTTGACATCGGGAACCACTATCTTCTCTGGGAAATGCGCCTCATGAAAAGGATAAAGGACTCGTTTCAGTATGTTGAGTGGTGCATCCTGTTCGGGCTTCACTGCAAGAAGGTGAGCACTGTCGGGGAGATAAGTGTTGTACAAGGAAGGGACGTAAACTCCGCTGGTCTTCGCCATTTCCTTCAAAAGATCAGACTTATCCTTCGAGTCTTTTCGCAGCGACCCGAATTTTTCGAGGATTTCCAAGAATGCTTCTTCTCCATCTCCGATCAAGAACAGGTCAAAAACATCCGCAACCGGTTCGGGGTTGAATACTGCCGGGCCTCCTGCCATCACCAGGGGATGGTCCAGACTTCTGTCGGATGAAAAGACAGGAATACGAGCCAGGTCCAGTATTGTCAGGATGTTGGAGTAGTTGAGCTCATACAGAAGAGAAAAACCCAAAATATCGAATTCATCCAAAGGAATTTTATTCTCGAGTGAATACAGAGGGATCTTTTCGGACCGGAGCTTCTGCTCAAAATCAATCCAGGGCGCAAAAACTCTCTCGGCCAATATTTTTGGGTTATCGTTCAGGAGAGAATAAAGAATCTTCTGGCCCAAATAAGACATCCCCACCTCGTAGAGGTCAGGAAAAACAAGAGCCACTTTTGTTTGGACGCTGGAGGGGTCTTTTTTTATTTGATTCCATTCACCACCCAGATAGCGACCAGGCTTCTCCACATCTTTGAGAATCTCTTCCAGGTTCTTCATCGCAATCAATACTTTTCTGTTTTAATCACAAAAGATTTTCCAACTCAAACATTTTATTTCTATTTCCCGGATTCTTCAATCAACAAACCAATATTGCATTTAGGGGCGGAACCTTGAGGTTCTCATGATCGGGGAGGAAATGAGCCAAGCCGTTATTACACAAACACAAATCTTCTCATTTTGACATTCAAAACCAGTGAGACGCCCAAATAATTGGTGAGAAGAGAAGAGCCTCCATAGCTCAACAGAGGCAAGGGAGTTCCAGTTATGGGAAAGAGACCGATAACCATCATCACATTGATGAAAAACTGGAAGGTGATCATCACCGCCACCAAAAAAACAATGTAGACTCCTGCCCTATCTCCAGAAAATCCGATGGATTGATACAATCTATACAGAAATAAAAAAAAGCACATCATAGCCAGAACCACACCCAAGAAGCCGAATTCCTCACCGATGACAGAAAAGACAAAATCCGTATGTCGTGCCGGTAAAAACCTCAATTGGCTTTGCGTTCCTTTTCTGTATCCTTTTCCAAAAAAACCGCCTGAACCAATGGCAATCTTCGACTGAGTGATATGGTAGCCTGATCCAAGGGGATCCTTACTTGGAGAGATAAGAGTCCTCAACCTTTGTTTCTGGTAGTCCTTGAAGCCGAAATTCCAGGCCACAACACCTGTGAGCAGAGTCACGATCAGGATATAGACAAAGGTCTTCCTGTTTATTCCGGCCAGAATCAGTGCCCCTAAACAGACAGGGACAAGGCTCAAAGCAGTGCCCAAATCGGGCTGCAGTGCGACTAAAAAAACAGGAATTGCAGTGACTGCACCGCTCAACAATCCTTTCTTCCAAGACATGTAGTCCAGCCTGAATTTGGAGAATATCAGAGCCAGCAAAAGAATAAGAACGATCTTCGTGAGTTCAGAGGGTTGAATTTGAAAGAAGGGAAACCGGATCCAACTTTTCGCTCCGGCCACAAATCGGGCGAACAGCAATACTCCCACAAGAATGGCAACAGCAAGAATATAAAAATAAACAGAATAAGAAACCAGTGCCTTATAGTCGATCAGGAGAAACAAAAAAAGAGCCAGCAGGCTAAACACTATCCAGATCATCTGCCTCAGGAAATATTTTCCAGGAAGATAGTGCGAGCTGCTATAAATGAATGCGACTCCGATGATTGAGTTCAAGAGCAACAGCCCTATAAGAACCCAATCAATGTGTCTGAGTAGGCTCCTGTCTATCATATTTTTTCCTGTAAGAGTTAAATAATCTTCTCGCAAGAGGAGCAGCTGTTTCACCCCCCATTCCACCGTACTCAACGATAACGGTGACAACAATCTCTGGGTTCTCCCTTGGAGCAAATCCTGTGAACCAGGAGTGCGTCTTCATTTCTTCCTCTTCCTCTTCTCCCTCCTCTTTTTCTTCTTCTGGCTCTTCCGATTTATCTCTACTGATCAACTGAGTGGACCCCGTTTTTCCGCACACATCGTATTCAGAGACAAGAGCGGCCCATCCAGTCCCCTGTTTATTGACGGCTTCCCACATACCCTGAATGACCTGTTCGAAAACCGATGTGTCAATATTCACCACCTGGTTCCCGGGAGGATTGAACCTGTTCTCTCTTTTCTTCCCGTTTAAGGACAAGGATTTGAACAGATGGGGCGTGACGCGAATTCCTCTGTTTGCGATCAGAGCTGTATGTGCAGCAATCTGGATTGGAGTCACAAGCAGGAAGCTCTGGCCGATAGACACGGAAATCGTCTCACCCAGTTGCCAAGGTTCGTCCCTGGCTTCTATTTTCCACTGAGGATCTGGAACCAATCCAGATTTTTCTCCGGGCAAATCAATTCCTGTTCTTGACCCAAATCCCATCATTCTTGCGTAACGCGCGATCTCCTCGATACGCATTTCCTTTCCAAGATTATAAAAATATATGTTGCAAGAATCCCGTATGGCGTCAAAAAAACCAATTTCTCCGTGGCCTCCTTCACGCCAGCAAGAAAAGGGATGGTTGTAAATCCGAGTCTCCCCTTTACAAACGAAAGTGGTCTCTTCAGTGGCAATCCCCAAATCAAGAGCACCCAGGGCAATGGTCAGTTTGAAGACCGAACCTGGAGAATACAGTCCCCGGATGGCTCGATTCTCCAGCGGAAACTCCGGGCTGTTCACAATATCGAGCCATTCTTCAGATGTAAAACGGTTGATGAATCTATTCGGATCAAAATCGGGATAACTGGCTAAAGCCAGTATCTCCCCGTCTCTGGCATCCATCACAATAATCGCTCCCTCTCTTCCCTCCAACAGCTTTTCTACTTCCTTCTGAAGATCGAAATCTAAAGTGATTGTCAAATCCTGACCTCTTTCGGGTTCACTCCGAGCGACTTCCTCTCTCCCCCTTCCTAAGCTGTCCACAACTTCAATAAGCCGACCGTGACCCCCGACTAAAGCGGTTTCATACTGCTTCTCCATTCCGGTTTTCCCTATAAGCTCACCAAGACGCCGCTCTCCATAAACATCCCTCCTCATCTCCTCCGGGGAAAGCTCCTGAAGGTAACCGATGACATGCGCGGCAAAACTTTCGAACGGGTAGAACCTTTTGGGCTCTGATTGGAGAATCAATTCAGGCAGCTCTAACTTCCTGGCTTCAATCATCGCCACTTCTTCAAATGTCAGGTTTTCCTTGACCACGATGGGCTTAAAGTGAGGTTGTGACTCATATTTTTTTATCCTTTCCTTCAAGACATGTTCTTCGATATTCAGGAGTCGAGCTATTTTTCGGCAGGATTTGTCATAGTCTTCGCAATTCTCTCTGATGAGAGATACCCGGAAAGACGCTCTGTTGTTGGCCAGAATGATCCCTTGCCTGTCCGAAATCAATCCCCTCTGGTAAGGGAGGGTAATTTCTCTCATCCAGTTCGCTTCTGACTTTTCCCAGTATCCGTCATGGTCAAGAATCTGGACTTTCCAGAAATTGAGTATTAAAAAAATGAAAAATATTGCCACAATGAAAAAAATAAATTTGGCTCTTCTCAAAACAGGAAAAAGATCCTCGTAAATTTTTTCTTGTTTCATCGTTCCGATCAATACTTGTCCTTTTTAAATTTTTTCAACAGAAAATGCGCAAAAGTCCCCAGAACAGCAGTGGCAACAGGCTGGAAAAATATCAACCCGCCTCCTGTACTGATGCTTTCGGGGACGATAAAAGAAAAGAGTAACGCCCACAGGATGAGTTCAAAGCTGAGCAGAATGATCAGGAAAAAAAAGTTGCGCAGAGGAGTCTGGACGTCTATCTTTTTTGATAAGTACCCAGCAAGAAATCCGGAGATCGTCTTCGAAAGACCTGCCACTCCATAAACTCCGGAAAAAAAATAATCCTGGAAAAGACCGCAGACCGTACCCAAACAGGAACCGAAAATCTCCCCCTTTTTTACTGCAAAATAGAACACGACCAAGCTGAATACATTAAAAAGCAAAAGAAATGACGGAGATACCCTGCTGAAGATTGTATAGAAGAGAAAGGAAATCAGTATTCCGATGGCCACACGAATAAAATCATTCAGTCTCATCAGTCTTTAAAAAACTCCTGCGGATCTTTCATGATGACCGCAATCTGGTCCAAATATCGAAAATCGAAATAAGGGATAACGACGATATGTTTATGAAGTGAAGTGTCTGTCGTGATGGAGACGATCCTCCCCACCCTGATTCCCGAAGGGTAGATCCGGTCATACCCGGATGTGATGACATCCTCCCCTTCAGAGATTTCTTCTGCGGTGGTGGTGGCAAGAACATAACGCATCAGGCACTGTCCTTCTCCATCGCCCACAAGGATTCCACGGATCCTGTTTCCCTCAGCGAACACGCTGATTCCGCTCTCATTGTCAGTGATCATCTGGACACGGGCTTCTTTTAACGAGATCGCATCAACGATTCGCCCCACTAGGTCCCCGTTTTTATCCAGAACAACCATATTCTTCTTGATCCCATCCAACGTGCCTCTATTGATGATAACAGATTTATAGAAGTTGCTGGGATCAAGCCCGATAACTCGAGATGGCAAAATACTTTCATGCATCTCTAAAAGATTCTCCTCGATCTCCCTCTCGCTTCTGAATTTCTGAAGGGCATTCCGCAGAAGGTTATTTTCCTGCTGGAGATAAAAAATCTGTTCTTTCATCTGTTCGTTCTGGCCTTGAACATTCCGGAGATAAAAATAATTATTCCAGACATTTCCGATCGACCTAAAAAAAGAAAGGATTCCGTGCCGTACGGGAGAAAAGACAGAAAAAACCGTCTTTTCAAAAATGCTCGCCTTTTCTCCCAGAGGGACTTGCATGGAAATCAAAAGGAAGTGGAAAAAGATTAGAGCGATAAGGATGGTGAGACTCTTTCTTTCTTTCAGGAAAAGAGGCATAAAAGCTCAAACAGGTTTAAATTAGAGAAATCTTTTTCAACAGGTCTAAATCCTCAAGAAGCTTGCCGGCCCCAAGGACAACCGTTGTGAGAGGATCATCAGTGATGAAAACCGGCAGCTTGGTTTCCTCTCTGATGCGTTTGTCTAAATTCCTGAGGAGAGCAGCTCCACCTGTTAAGATTATTCCTCGGTCAATGATATCCGCTGAAAGCTCGGGAGGTGTCCTTTCAAGGGAAACGCGGATGGCATCAATAATTGCTACGACGACATCTTCAAGCGCTTCTCTGATCTCCTGGTCATCCATGATAAGAGTCTTGGGAATTCCCTCTCCCAAATCTCGTCCTTTTATCTCGATGGATATCGGCTCATCCAGAGGATAAGCTGATCCTATTTGGATTTTCAATAATTCGGCACTTCGTTCTCCTATGAGCAGGTTGTATTTTCTCTTCAGGTACTGGATGATGGCCTCATCCATCTCATTTCCTGCAATCCGGATGGAATGGTTGAAGACGATTCCGTTCATGGATATGACGGCGATATCGGTCGTGCCTCCTCCTATATCCACAATCATGTTTCCGGTGGGCTCTGAAATCGGGAGGTCTGCTCCGACAGAAGCAACGATGGGTTGCTGTACCAAGTATACCTCAGAAGCTTTGGCTCTCATGGCCACATCCTTCACAGCACGCCTCTCCACCTGTGTGATCCCTGTTGGTATTCCTATGACTATTCGTGGCCTCACCAAAAACATACGGCTGTTTGTGGATTGCTTGATAAAGTAATCAAGCATTTTTTCCGCCATCTCAAAATCGGCAATAACACCGTCTCTCATGGGTTTGATCGTCAAAACATCAGCAGGTGTCTTTCCCAACATTTCCTTGGCCCGCGTACCGACAGCTTCCACTTTCCCGGATTGTTTATTAACGACTACGATCGATGGCTCTTGAACGACAATTCCTTTTCCTTTGAGGTAGACTAAAGTGTTCGCCGTTCCCAGGTCAATCGCTAAATCACAAAGCAACCTGTCTTTGAGGGAACTCATCAAGCTCATATCAGTGCCTCTCTTATTTACAGGTATTATTTAGCACAATTTCCCTCTCTACGCAAATAAAAAAAGAATTTAAAGGCTTGATTCTAGGGCGCTGATTTTATTTTCTCTTGACTTTATCTTTTATAAAAATATATATATTCAAAAAACATCAAGTGGCAATATGAGGAGGTCATCATGAGCAATGGCGATTATAAGCCTTATGTGTCCCCGGAACAATCCATGAAAGAAATATCCTTCAAGGCAATCTTCTTGGGAATCATCATGGCGATTGTCCTGGGCGCTGCGAACGCCTATTTAGGTCTTCTTGTCGGGATGACAGTCGCTGCGACCTTTCCCGCAGCAGTCATCGCGATGGCTGTACTTCGCCCGTTAAAAGGAACGATTCTTGAGGAAAACATGGCAAGAACAACCGGAGCGGTTGGAGAAGCCCTGGCAGCCGGAGCTATTTTCACTATCCCTGCTTTTCTCCTCGTCAGAATAGATGGCCAGCCTCTTTGGGAAAAATTCGATCTTTTCAAATCAACCCTCCTGATGCTGGTGGGAGGGATCCTCGGAGTCCTGCTCATCATCCTTGTCCGCCGCACCTTAGTTGAAGATGCCGATCTTCCCTTTCCAGAAAGCACCGCTTGCGCAGCAATGGTCAAGACCGGACAGAAGGGTGGTTCACAAGCCGCTTACTTGTTCTGGGCAATGGGACTGGGAAGTCTTGTAGAATTCTTCACCAATTCAAGCGGTCTTCAATTCATCAAGCCTTACGCACAAAAAGTCTTTGATATCCCGGGGCTCTCCCGTATCACCTTTCTCAACAGGGATAATGTCGAAATGGCAAAAACTAGTACGATAAAAGGGAGAATGTTCATAGAAACGCCCGCAGCTAACGCGGCCATGACCGGAGTCGGGTACATCATCGGACCCAAGCTGGCAGCCCTCACTTTTTCCGGCGGCGTGCTGGGATGGCTATTCCTGATGCCTATAATTCTTTTCATCAGCGGAGACCTGGGGGAGATCGTCACCCACTTCGATGGAAACTGGACAGATATGGCAGTCTCCGCGTATAACTCCCAGGTCAAACCCATCGCAGTCGGAGCCATGCTGGTCGGTGCATTTTACACGCTCTTCAAAATGCGAAAAAGCCTCGTCACAGGAATCGGCCGTTCATTAGCCGACGTAAAAAAAGTTAGCGCTGGAGGCGCATCTGAAACGATCCGAACCGATAAAGATCTGCCTTTCCCTTCTATTATAATCTCCATCATTGCTTTGATTATCCCGATGGTCTTCCTGTATAACGTGTTCACGCACAACATCGGTTCTTCTCTCGTAACGGCTATAGTCATGATCATCATGGCCCTTCTCTTCGCGGCTGTTGCTGGATACCTCGTGGGTATCATCGGTTCCTCTTCCAACCCGATTTCTGGTCTGACTTTAACCTCTCTTCTTATCGCTGCCTTGATGATGGTCCTGATGGGGCAAACGGGAGCACCAGGAATCGCGGCTGTCTTAGGAGTGGCGGCGGTTGTCTGCTGTGTGGCCGGTGTCGCCGGAGATATGATCCAGGACTGGAAGGTCGGACATATTCTCGGGGGAACTCCCTGGCGCATGCAGATAGGCGGAATGATCGGTGTCGTCGCCGCAGCCTTAACTCTGACTTTCGCCCTCCAGCTTTTTCACAGCACCAAAGGTATAGGGAGTGATGCCCTGCCTGCCCCCCAGGCCAATTTGATGGCCATGATGGCCCAGGGAATAGTCGGAGGAGAAATGGCCTGGCCTTTGGTTATCGCAGGAATGCTGCTGGGCATTGGCTTTATCCTTATCGGATCCCCATCCCCGATGATCATCGCTGTGGGAATGTATCTCCCCTTCCGAGCGACAGCGTGCATCTTCTTTGGAGGAGTCATAAAATACTTCCGTGACAGAGCCGTTGCCAAGAAAAATCCAACAGCCAAAGGAAGAGAAACCGTCGAAAACATCGGCCTTTTGATCGCTTCGGGACTGATCGCGGGCCAAGCTCTGACGGGAATCTTGACTTCAGGCATCGAAGCCCTCAAAGAAAAAATAAGGCTTCCTGAAGTCCATGGCACTGCATGGCTGGGCCTTTTGATCTTCTTCATCCTCGGATTCATCCTGATTTACTTCCCATACAAGAAAATGGTAGCTTCCGGCGAGTATGAAACTTCATCAGGAGAATAATAAAGCCGATACCGACAAAGAAATAAGCTGTGACCGGTCGATTGTGAAGAAGGACAGAATTGACAAGCCCCAGATCAATCTTCTGGAACTCATCCCCGTAAAAAACATAAAGTGGGAGAAAAAAGAAGACGGTTTAATAGTCCTCCTCAAGCCTAAATTCAAACATCCCTTTTTCAAGAAACACGTTCTTCCCCGAATGAAAAAGCCAAATTTCAAGGTCACGCTCGATGCCGTCGGCAGTTTTGTTTGGGAGCATTGTGACGGCAAAAATACCGTAGAAGAGGTCGCTCAAAGCTTAAAAGAAGAATTCGGAGAATCAGCAGAGCCTCTTTACGATAGATTGGCTCTCTTTCTCCAGAGTCTCGATGAAAACCGCTTTATTTCTTTCAAAGGTCTCTAAAATGGGGACGTTTGTTTATGCTCAGTAATTAGGCAACTCTTTGGTAATGATATTGAAGGCAAAAGTGTCATTGCAAGCGAAGCGTAGCGATTTCACAGATTGAAGAATAAATCAAATTCTTTTAGAATAGAATCCTAACATTGGAATAAAATGCCTATACTCGAAATTATTAAATACGGAAACTCTACACTCGCTAAAAGAGCCGAGGAAATAAAAACTATCGATAAAGAAATCGAGGAACTGGCACAAAGCATGGTTCAAACCATGCATGCGGCCCCCGGGATAGGACTCGCAGCTCCTCAAGTCAACGTGAGCAAAAGGCTCATCACTGCAGACATATCGGTCGGAGAGAGAAGTGAGGATTTGATTATTCTCATCAACCCCGAACTCGTCAGCCAGGAAGGAGAGATCATTTTGGAAGAAGGCTGTTTGTCGGTTCCGGATATCACAGAAAAAGTGGCAAGGCCTTCCCATGTTGTCATCAAGGGGCTTGACTTAGAGGGAAACGAAAGAGTCATCGAAGCTGAAGGGACTCTGGCAAAAGTTTTCTGCCATGAAATCGACCATCTGAACGGGAAATTGTTTTTCGAAAATCTATCTCTGCTCAAAAGAAACCTGATTAAAAAAAAACTGAAAAAAAGGATTCAGACAGGCAAGATTCGATGAGAATTATCTTCTTTGGAAGCCCTGCTGCGGCTCTCCCTTCGTCAGAAAAAATCCTGGATGCATCCCACAGCATCGAACTTGTCATCACTCAACCGGATAAGCCTACAGGGCGAGGAAAAAAACTCATGCCGTGTCCAGTTAAAAAGATGGCTGTTGACCAGGACATCCCTGTTTATCAGCCCGAACGAATCAGAAAAGATCCCGCAGTACTGGAAAAGCTGAAGGAAATACAGCCGGATTTGAACGTTGTGGTCGCTTACGGCCAGATCATTCCCTCCTCGATTATCTATCTGCCCAAGTATAATTCTGTGAATGTCCATTTTTCCCTCTTGCCTCATTACAGGGGAGCTTCCCCTGTCCAGTGGGCTCTCCTTAACGGGGAAAAAAAGACAGGCATCACTGTTTTCGAGCTCAACGAGAAGATGGACGAGGGAGATATCCTTTTGCAGGAAGAAGTCAGTATTGAGCCGGAGGAGAATGCAGCAGGGCTGGAAGCACGATTGGCACAAACGGGAGCAGAACTGCTGATCAAGACAATATCCGAAATTGACAGGATCAAACGCCAAAAACAAGACCATTCGCAAGCCACCTACGCTCCGAAGCTCAGCAAGGAAGATGGCATGATCGACTGGGGAAAGGATGCGATCCACATCGAGAGGCAGATAAGAGCGTTCGCTCCCTGGCCTTCAACGTTTGCATTCTTCAGAGAAAAAAGGATAAAGATCCATAAAGGCAAAGGGATGGAAAACCAGGATCCTCCTTCCTCTTCTCCTGGAGAAATACTGGAAGTCCGGAAAGAAGGAATCGAGGTTCGCTGCGGTGAGCACAGTGTCTTCCTGATCGAAAGACTCCAGCCTGAAAACAGGAATGCTATGGAGGCTTATGCTTTTTCTTTGGGGGGAAGAATCAAGCCCGGGGAAAAATTCGCCTAATTGACTTCTGAGATCTATTCTTCTTCCAGGATATAATTGTAAGGATTCACAGCTCTTCCGTTCTTCCGGACTTCATAATGAACATGGGGTCCGATGGCTTTCCCTGTCTGTCCGACATACCCGAGGACATCTTTTCTCTTGACCTTCTGGCCCTCTTTCACGTTGAACTTGCTCAGATGGCAGTAAACAGATGTCACTCCTCCTCCATGGTTGATGATCACGACGTTTCCACCGATTTTTTCAGTCTTGATCTTGAGAACAGTCCCGTCAGCAGTGGCAAATACGGGACTTCCATGACTGGCTGCGACATCTATACCGTAATGGAACTCATCCTCTCCTGTGAAAGGATCTTTTCTCCTGCCGAAACTCGATGTCTGCCAGCCTATGGTCGGCCAGATAGAGGGAGTCGTTGCCATTCTGTAAGACTTGTCCTCGAAAAACCTGGCCAGAGTATCGAGATTCTTATCAATACCTTGAGCTTTCTGGGATATGCTCTCGGCCTTTTTCAAGCCTGGATCGATTGTGGGATTCGAGATGTTCGCCTGCTGGCCCTCTCCACGTCCTCCGCCACCGACTCCGAGTTCTCTCAGGACCTCAGGTGATTTGAGGCCGGCCCACACATTGATCTTTTTAGCATATTCCTCGAAGTTGTCGATATCCTTCCTCAAACTGTTCACAGCGAGCTTATACTGCACGATGGTCTCTTTTTGACGAAGATTCTCATCCGAAAGGGCTTTATACTTCTGTCGCGTCACGTTCATCGTGAAATAATCCACGAGGAACACGGTGAGGAGGATAAAAAGACAAGAAAGCACTCCCACCAAAATCTTAACTCTTTTTTCTGTGAGAGAGATTTTCTTGGGTTGTCCTTTATGATGAGGGACGATTATGAGGGAGTAGTGTTTTTTAGCCATCAGACTTTTCCTTTAATATCATATTCAAAAAAATAAAGTCAAGGGATTTATACCATTCATGTTATCTATACGGCCGAAGCCTCCTTAATGTTTTCTTTAATCCATTCCACAATATCCTCAGTCGAAGAACCCGGTAAAAAAATCTTGGATATCCCCATCTTTTCTAAACCCGGAATATCCTTATCTGGGATAATACCTCCTGCGATCACATTGACATCCTCAGCGCCTTTCTCTTTAAGGAGATCCATGATTTTAGGAACAAGAACGTTATGCGCACCGGAAAGAATACTCAAGCCGATGACATCCACATCCTCCTGTATCGCAGAGCTTACGATTTCTTCCGGCGTCCGCCTCAATCCCGTGTAAATCACCTCAAACCCCGCATCCCTTAAAGACCGACAAATCACTTTCGCCCCTCGATCATGGCCATCCAGGCCAGGCTTGGCGACCAGGACTCTGATTTTTTTGCCTGCCATGTACTCCTCCGTCCTCTCTCTAGTAAGTTATCGGCTCCTTGTATTCACCATAGATTTCTTTCAAAGCATCCATGATTTCCCCAAGGGTGGCATACGCTTTGACGCAGCCCAGTAGAAAGGGCATCAAATTCTGGTCGTCCTTTGCGGCTCTTTTCAAGTCGAGAAGCTTTGCTTTGACCTCTGAATTGTTCCGTGTCTTCTTGATTTTTTTCAAACGTGCGAGCTGCTGTTTGCCGACAGTGTCTTCTATTTTTAAGGTTGGGATCGGTTCATGGTCCATCTCGAAAGCATTCACTCCTACGATGATCTTCTCTTTTCTTTCCACTGCTTTTTGATACCAATACGCGCTGTCAGCGATCTCTTTCTGAGGGAAGCCGAGTTCTATTGCTTTCACCATTCCTCCCATATCATCGATTTTCTTTATATAGTCCTTGGCTTCCTTTTCCATCTGAGCTGTCAGCGTTTCAACAAAATACGAACCGCCCAGGGGATCGGCAGAATTGATGACTCCACTCTCGTGGGCAATGACCTGCTGAGTTCTCAGAGCGATCGTGACCGCATCTTCGGATGGCAAGGCGTAAGTTTCGTCGAGGGAATTGGTGTGAAGGGATTGGGTTCCCCCTAACACTGCGGCCAGAGCTTGAAGGGCAACTCTTATGACATTGTTCTGGGGCTGCTGAGCCATCAAAGAAACTCCAGATGTCTGGGTGTGAAACCTCAACCACCAGGACCTTGGATCTTTTGCTTTAAATCTTTCTTTCATCACCTCGGCCCAAATCTTTCTTGCGGCTCTGAATTTGGCAATCTCCTCAAAGAAATCATTGTGTGCGTTAAAAAAGAATGACAGCCGGGGAACAAATTCATTGACATCGAGTCCCCTTTTCTGCGCCCATTCCACATACTCGATCCCATCCCGGAGTGTGAAGGCTAATTCCTGGACAGCTGTGGAACCGGCTTCCCTGATGTGATACCCAGAAATGGAAATCGTATTCCACCTGGGAACCTCCTTGGCTCCATATTCGAAAGTATCCACGATCAGCTTCATTGACGATTCTGGAGGGAAAACGAAAGTCTTTTGAGCAATGTATTCCTTTAAAATATCGTTTTGAATCGTTCCGGAAATCACTTTCGGAGAGACTCCCTGTTTTTCTGCCACCGCGATATACATCGCCCACAGTACAGCAGCAGGAGGGTTAATCGTCATCGAAGTGGAAATCTTATCCAAAGGGATCCCATCGAATAGTATTTCCATATCCGCGAGGGAATCTATTGCGACTCCACACTTTCCTACCTCTCCAACAGCCAGAGGGTGATCCGAGTCGATGCCCATCAGAGTAGGGAGATGAAAAGCGACACTCAGGCCTGTCTGCCCATGGGAGAGAAGGTATTTGTACCTTTTATTGGTGTCTTCGGCCGCCCCGAAGCCTGAAAACTGACGCATGGTCCATAAGCGCCCGCGGTACATAGTCGGATGAATGCCTCGAGTGTAGGGATACTCTCCGGGAAAACCCAATTGTTGGGCATAGTCAAGACCATCGAGATCAAGAGGGGTGTACAGCTCTTTGATCTTTTTCCCGGAAACCGTTGTGAATCCACTCTGGTCACAATCCGTGTCTCTCATGACTTTATCGAACTTTTCCTTCTTCCAGATTGAAAAGGCCTGTTTCAAGGGATTCTGAGAGGGATTATTTTTCTTCAAAAATTCTTCACCTCTGAAGTGCAGAATTCCCTCCAGGCGAACATATCCTGCCAGAGGTGTCTCCTCTGGTCAATCGCCTGAGAGGGTGATATAAGGGGGTGATTTTTCACCTTTTGTTTTCACCTCTAAAGGGCATGATTTTTGCGACTACTCCTCCCCTTAATAATTCCAGAGTTTCAGGAACTATTCTGGAAGAAAGGAGTTCTTTTTGCATGCCTCAGGTGTCTTGATCTTCCGTGACTTTAAAAATGATGTCATTCTCTCTGACTGGACTTTCGACCTTTATTCCGACCGGCTCACCTGGTTTAGCTTTGTCTATCGGACTCTGCTCCACCTGCATGGATTCGACTTTCTGGTAAAAATCTGAGGTATGTCCTTTGATGTGTATGGTGTCACCGACATGGAGCTCTCCCTTGGACAACTCCAGAACACCGACGTTTATCTTGGAAAAATAATGGGTAATTTTTCCAATTTCTTCCTCCATGAAGGCCTCCTTCTGACTCCATATTTATAATTATCAAAATAAAGATAATTTCGCAAGCGATTTCAGGCACAAAGAACAGAACCGCCGTTAACGTTGAGCACTTCTCCTGTGATATGCCTTGACAAATCTGAAGCCAGAAACAAGATCGGGCCAGCAATGTCTTCAGGTGGCGGAATTCTTTTTAAAGGAATAGACTCCTGAACCTGTTTTCGAAAACTTGGATCCTCGAAGACTTCAGAACACATATCTGTATCCACCCAGCCAGGAGCTATGCAGTTGACACGGATATTATAAGCCGCTAATTCCGCAGCAAGGGACTTCGTCAGAGATACAACGGCTCCTTTACTGGCGGCATAGTGTGAATGAAAGGCTTCTCCCCTGACTGCCGCGGTGGACGAGACATTGATGATCTCCCCCTTTTTATTCTTTTTCATGAAAGGAATGACGGCATTGCAGGCGTAAAATACTCCATCCAAATTTATTTTCATGGTTTCTTTCCAGACTTCCTCCGTCATGCTGCCCATCTCTCCATAGGTCCATATCCCCGCATTGTTGACCAAGATGTCTATCTGTCCCCATTTCTCGATCACGCTTCTCACGAAAGCCTCGACTTCTTTCTTTACTGAAACATCTGCCTTGAACACAAGACATTCCTGTCCGAGCCTCTCGATTTCCGTCCCCACGTCTTCAGCCTCTTTTTTCCTGGTAAGATAATTTATCGCGACATCGCTTCCTGCTCTTGCAAACAGAATGGCCGTAGCCCGGCCGATTCCCCGGGAGCCTCCTGTAATCAAGGCTTTCTGACCATTCAAGTCAATCATTGGACGTCCTCCGAGAAAATCTCGCGTCGCATACCATGAAGAGTTCAGTACTCCAGAGAGAGATCCTCCATCTCATCAAACTGGAGATACTTGTAGATCTCATTCTGATTCGGTATGATCTTCTCTTTTATGATGGCAAAGTATTCTTCTGACGTTGGGAGCTTGCCTGAAAGAGCGGCCACTGCAGCTAGTTCTGCTGATCCTAGATAGACTCGCGCGCCATCTCCCATCCGGTTATCGAAGTTTCTGGTTGAAGTCGAGATAACAGCCGCTCCAGGATGAACTCTGGCTTGATTTCCCATGCATAAGGAACATCCGGGGATCTCTGTGCGCGCGCCCACGCCAGTGAAGATGGAATAATAGCCTTCTCTCATCAGTTGAGTCCTGTCCATCTTTGTCGGAGGAGTCAGCCAAATCCGTGTATCCAGGTAGCCGGCGCCTTCAAAAATCTTTCCGGCAGCTCTAAAATGTCCGATGTTTGTCATGCAGGAACCGATGAAGATCTCATCGATCTTGTCCCCGGCCACCTCAGAAAGGAGCTTCACATCATCCGGGTCATTCGGGCAGGCCAGAACCGGCTCTTTGATCGCTGCCAGGTCAATCTCGAGGATTTTTGCGTACTCAGCATTTTTATCTTTTTTGAGAAGGACTGGGCTTTCGAGCCATTTTTTGCAGGTTTCAATCCTTCTTTTTAGAGTCACGGCATCTTGGTAGCCGTCTTCTATCAACTTTTCCATCAAAGCGATATTGCTGCGGAGATACCGGGATACGCTCTCCTCGCTGAGAGCGATGGTCCCCCCTGCGGCTGAACGTTCTGCTGAAGAATCCGTCAGTTCGAAGGCCTGCTCGACCTCCAGGTCGGGCAGCCCTTCTATTTCGAGTATACGGCCGTTAAAGATATTCTTTTTCCCTTCTTTCTCGACTGACAGCAATCCCTCCTGTATGGCAAAATAAGGAATGGCATTCACAACATCCCTGAGAGTGATCCCGGGATTGAGCTTTCCTTCAAATCTCACCAGGACCGATTCCGGCATATTCAGAGGCATGAAGCCGAGAGTCCCGGCAAAGGCGACAAGTCCGGAGCCTGCCGGGAAGCTGAGCCCGATCGGAAAACGGGTGTGAGAATCGCCAGCGGTACCCATGGTGTCTGGAACCAGGAGACGGTTCAGCCAGGTATGGATGACTCCATCTCCGGGTTTGAGGGCCACTCCTTTCCGCTCGGTGATGAACCGAGCAAGGGATTTGTGCATCTTCACATCTGCAGGCTTGGGATAAGCGGCCGTATGGCAGAATGACTGCATGAACAGATCCGATTGAAATTCCATACAGGCCAGCTCCTTCAATTCATCCGCTGTCATCGGACCCGTCGTATCCTGAGAGCCAACAGTCGTCATTTTAGGTTCCACGGCTGAACCAGGAAGAACACCATCTGACCCACACGCTTTTCCCAAGATCTTCTGGGCCAGAGAATATCCTTGGCCTTTTTTCGGAGAAGGATTTTCGAGTTTTGTGAAGAAATCCGCTTCGGGCATCCCGAGCTCTTTCCGCGCTTTTTCCGTTAAAGACCGACCAATAATCAGGAAAAGACGCCCTCCTGCCCGGTACTCATCCTTGAGAGTCGCAGGCTGAAATTCGAAGGAGGAGATCGTCTCTCCGTTCTCACTCATAATGTTCCCGGATTCAGCATCGATCGTGATGAGATCACCGGTTTTTATCTTTTTCACATCACACATCAGCGGAAGTCCACCCGAATCTTCAACCGTATTGAAAAAAATCGGGGCTATGAGACCGCCCATGACCACACCCCCTCTCCGTTTATTCGGTACATAAGGGATATCCTCTCCGATATACCAGAGCAGAGAATTTGTGGCGGATTTTCTCGAAGATCCGGTTCCGACAACATCAGCCACAAAGGCCACTTGAGCCTCGGCCCCGAACTTTCTTATGGCCTCGATTCCCGCGGGAAATCTCGTCTCTCCCATCGACAGGGCATGAAGAGGGATATCTGACCGGCTCCAGGCATATTTCGCAGGCGACAAATCATCCGTGTTCACTTCACCTTCGACCTTGAATACCCTCACGGATAATTTCTCAGGGAAAGCAGGCTTCGAGAGAAACCATTCCCCATTGGCCCAAGATATCAAGACTTCCTTGGCATGAGCGTTGTTTTTCGTCATCTCGGCGATTTCATCAAACGCACTGTAGACAAGGATGATCTGTTTCAGTGCCTTTACAGCCTCGCCAGCCATTTCCTTATCTCCCAGAAGCTCAATCAGTGCCTCAACATTGAATCCGCCCAACATCGTCCCCAGCAGGAAAACAGCCTTGTTCCGGGATACAAGAGGAGAAGACACTACGCATTGAGCAGTCTTTGCCAGCCAAGCGGCCTTGACCTGTGCAGCCGGATCAACTCCAGGAGTCACGCGGTTCTCTAAAAGGCTGAGGAGGATTTCCTCTTTCCCTTTGGGTGGCTTCTCTAAAAGCCGACAGACTTCCGCAGTCAACTCGGGACTCAACGGTAACGGGGGTATTCCCTGCTCCTGCCGCTCGGTTTCGTGTTTAAAATATGAATCCAGCATAGCTCTATCTCCCTGTAGGCTCTGATATCCAGCAGTATACTGTATAGAATGTTTGAGGAAATTTGTCAAAAAAAATTTTGATCAGATTTCCCCAACTTCTTCAAAAGAAGCATTTTTAATTTTTTCAATCCCAAAACCAAATAACTATGATGTCTCTGGAAAAAAGGGCTACTTTTTTCTGATATTGAGTTGATTTTCGCGAAGAAAAATTATAAGATATTTCAACTGTTTCATTCTTATATTTCTGAGAATTCATTTTTTTAACTGGAGGAATAATTATGGGTAATTCAGTTATCGACAAAGCTAAAGAATACTTTGGACAGATTGTCGAAGAACAACTCAATCGCGTGGAAGCAATGAAGAAAACTCAAGATTGGATTGATTATTCCCAGGTGAAACCGATTATAATCGGCATCATCGGTGGAGACGGGATCGGTCTTCACATCGCCGCTGAGGCGCGAAAAGTCCTAGAGTTCATGCTCCAAGAAGAAGTTAAAAGTGGAAAAGTCGAGATGCGCAATATCGAAGGATTGACGATCGAGAACCGGGCCGAGCAGAACAAGTCCATCCCTGATGATGTCCTGGAAGAGATCAAAAAGTGTCATGTCACCCTCAAGGGCCCCACCACTACGCCCAGGAAAGGCGATCCCTGGCCCAACATCGAGAGCTGCAACGTGTCCATGCGGCGCTATCTGGACCTCTTCGCCAATGTCAGGCCTGTAAAAGTCCCCAAGGACGGGATCGACTGGATGTTCTTCCGAGAAAATACCGAAGGTGCTTACATCATGGGAAGCAAGGGAATCAACGTCACCGAAGACTTAGCCATTGATTTTAAAGTCATCACTTCCCAGGGTGCAGAGAGGATCATCCGTCTGGCGTTTGATTATGCTAAAAAGAATAACATCAACCGGGTGACTATCGTGACTAAAGCGAATGTCGTCAAGACATCGGATGGAAAATTCCTGGATATCGGCTACAAGATCGCCAAAGAATACCCCGAAATCGAGGTCGACGACTGGTACATCGACATTATGACCGCGAAAATCATCGATCCCAAACGCAGAACCCAGTTCAAAGTAGTCGTCCTCCCCAATCTCTACGGGGATATCCTGACTGATGAGGCAGCCGAATTACAGGGAGGAGTCGGGACCGCCGGAAGCGCCAATATCGGCAAACAGTATGCCATGTTTGAAGCCATTCACGGTTCTGCTCCCCGCATGGTCAAAGAAGGACGGGCCCAATACGCGGACCCATCCAGCATGATCCGCGCCGCTTCCATGTTGATCAATCATATCGGCTATCCTGATAGAGCCAAAAACCTGGAAATGGCTTTAGACATCTGTGGTCAATACGAGAAAAAACTGGTTCTCACAGGCCGGGATACTGGCGCAACAGGCGCAGAACTCGCCGAGTATCTGATGGAAACCATACAGGATCCCAATTTAAAAGAGAAGTGGGAAGGTTTCACTAAATAGATTTATCGAAGAGGGGCGGCCTTTTTATATCTGTAGTCTAACATGAAGCCGCCTTGCTTAACGCTAAAGAATGATCCCAAGAGACATGGCGCTTCTGAACAAGTGCCTGTCTCTTTTTTTTCTACCCAGATGAACTTCTCCTTGACTGCAAAAATAATATGAATTATATTCAGATACTAATTGACCTGGATTATTCATAAAAGCGATCCAAACTGGGGTACACTAGTCACTCAAAAGAGGCCAAACAACACTTAGAAAAGCAAAGAAGCATTACACGAATGAAATAATTTTCATTCTCTTTAATAATCAAATACAGGAGGTTTAATAATGAGAAAAAAAATCACTGTCATCGGAGCCGGTCACGTAGGAGAAGTCACTGCATTCAAGATCGCTGAGAAGGAGCTCGGAGATGTTGTCCTGCTGGATGTCATCGAAGACATGCCCATCGGCAAAGGACTGGATATCCGCGAAGGCGGCCCAGTTGGAGGATACGACTCCGCGATCATCGGCACCAACTCCTATGCCGACACAGCCAAATCTGACATCATTGTGATCACAGCCGGAAAGCCCAGAACCCCCGGAATGAGCCGGGATGAGCTGGTCGATTCAAACTTCAATATCGTGAAGCCCGTCACCGAAGAAGTCGTCAAACACTCTCCCGACGCCATACTGCTCGTCGTCTCGAATCCACTGGACGCGATGGCCTACACGGCTTTCAAGGTCAGCGGATTCCCGAAAAACAGAGTTTTCGGGATGGCCGGGATCCTTGACACCACTCGTTTCAGAACATTTCTCGCCATGGAGATCGACGTCTCCGTCGAGAGCATCCAAGCACTCGTCCTCGGAGGACACGGAGACACCATGGTTCCGATTGCTCGGCACACAACAGTCTCGGGAATTCCCGTGTCTCATTTCATCCCTCAGGACAAGCTTGATGCGATTATCGATAGGACCCGAAAGGGCGGCGGAGAAATCGTCAAATACCTGAAAACAGGAAGCGCTTACTATGCCCCTTCACTCGCTGTCGCGGAAATGGTCGAATCCATCGTTAAGGATAAGAAAAAAATTCTACCTTGTGCAGCTTATCTTGAGGGCGAATACGGGATCAAAGACCTCTATTTTGGAGTCCCGATCAAGTTAGGAGCTGCTGGAGTCGAAGAGATCATAGAAATCGACTTGAATGACGAAGAAAAAGAAATGATCAAGAGTTCAGAAGCCGCAGTTCGCACAGTTATCGACTTGCTCAAGTTCTAAAGAGAATGGCAGAACACAGGATCGAAACTCCTGTTTCAGACGAAACCGTAGAAAAGCTGCGGGCTGGAGACAGGATCTTCATCACTGGTTATCTTTATACAGGAAGAGATTCCGCTCATAAAAAGTTAATAGAACTCGTGGAGGAAGGAAAAGAACTGCCGATAGATGTCAAAGGACAGATCATTTATTACGTGGGACCCACCCCTGCTCGCCCAGGAAACCCCATAGGGTCTGCGGGGCCGACAACCAGCTACAGGATGGACTCTTTTGCTCCGACCCTTCACTCGCTCGGTCTGAAAGGCACGATCGGAAAAGGATCCAGGAATCAGGAAGTTAAGGATTCTTTAAGAAAATTCAAGGCCGTCTATCTCGCGGCTGTGGGCGGCGCCGGAGCCCTTATCTCCAAAAGCATCGAAGAAGCCGAAGTCATTGCTTATCCAGAATTGGGCCCTGAGGCGATCAGACGCCTCAAGGTCAAAGATTTTCCCTGCATCGTCATTAACGACATGTACGGCGGCGACCTGTATGAAGAAGGGAAAAAGAAATACAGAAAAGAGTAAAACCAGAGTCGAATACCACGCTCTCATTGGAAATCTAACTTCGCTCTTTCATGACTGATTTTTTGGGCTTTAAGAACACATCTCAAGTCTAATCAAAGAGCAGGAATGACAAGCCACCGAATAACTTTATAAAAGGATAAAGACTATGAAAATCCATGAGTATCAAGCCAAACAAATCCTCAAAAAGCATGGCGTCCCAATACCCCAGGGAGAAGTGACAGACAATCCTTCCAAAGCTCGCGAAATCGCAGAGAAGATCGGTCCCAAGGTCGTGCTCAAAGCCCAAGTTCATGCCGGCGGCCGAGGCAAAGGAGGAGGAATCAAGCTTGTCGGAAATCCTCAGGAAGCCGAGAAAACCGCCAAGGAAATGATCGGGATGACTCTGGTCACACACCAAACCGGACCTGAGGGAAAACTAGTGAAGAGAATCCTCGTGGAAGAAGCTCTTGATATTGACAAGGAACTGTATATCGGAATCGTCATCGACAGAGCAAAGGAAGCGCCTGTTGTCATGGCCTCTTCAGAAGGAGGCATGGAGATCGAAAAAGTCGCAGCCGAGACTCCGGAGTTGATTTTCAAAGAATACATCAACCCGGCCACCGGATTTCTTTCCTTTCAGGCCCGGAATCTCGCTTTCAAACTGGGGCTCGCAGGCGACACCTTTAAACAAGCGGTCAAATTCATCATGAGTCTTTACAGAGCTTTTGAAGCCACGGATGCCTCCCTGGCTGAAATAAATCCTTTGCTCGTGACCAAACAGGGGAACGTTCTCGCCCTGGATGCCAAGATGAATTTCGACGACAATGCCCTCCCCCGGCATCCCGACATCAGAGAAATGAGGGATCTGGATGAGGAAGAGCCTCTTGAAGTCGAAGCCTCGAAATTTAATTTGAACTATATCAAGCTCGACGGGAATGTCGGCTGCATGGTGAACGGCGCCGGTTTAGCCATGGCGACTATGGATATCGTCATGCATTCTGGAGGCATGCCGGCAAACTTCCTCGATGTCGGGGGCGGTGTTTCGGAGGAAGCCGTCCAGAACGCATTCAAAATTCTCGTCTCGGATAAAGACGTAAAGGCCGCGCTGATCAACATCTTTGGAGGGATTGTCCGCTGTGACCTGGTTGCGAGCGGAATTGTTAAAGCGGCCAAGGAACTCAGCCTTGACGTGCCGATGGTTATCCGGCTCGAGGGGACCAACGTCGAAGAAGGGAAAAAAATCCTGGAAGAATCAGGGCTCTCGTTTCACCCCGCCGGCACGATGAAAGAGGCGGCTGAAAAGGTCGTTCCACTTGCCAAGCCATAACTGACTAAAGGAGCAGAAAATGAGTATTATCATCGATGAAAAAACGCGAGTCGTGGTCCAGGGAATAACAGGAGGAGAAGGGACTTTCCATACCCAGAGAATGCAGGAATACGGAACCGCCGTTGTCGCCGGGGTGACTCCGGGTAAAGGCGGGACGACCCATCTCGGAGTTCCGGTCTATAACACAGTTGCCGATGCTGTTGAGAATGAAGGTGCCAACGCCTCTGCCATATTTGTTCCTGCTTTCTTTGCCGGCGATGCGATCATGGAAGCCGCAGCCGCCGGAATCAAATGCGTCGTGTGCATCACAGAGGGAATCCCCACCTTTGATATGATCAAGGCGAAATCATTCCTCAAGGACAAAGACTGCTGCCTGATCGGGCCTAACACACCGGGCATCATCTCTCCTGGAAAATGCAAGATCGGAATCATGCCCGGCCACATTCATACTCCTGGCTCGATCGGCATCATCTCGCGGTCAGGGACATTGACTTACGAAGCGGTTGACCAGGTGACACAACTCGGATACGGACAGTCCACCGCTGTGGGAATTGGCGGCGATCCAATTGTCGGGCTCAAGTTCATCGAGCTTCTTAAGCTTTTCAAAGATGACAAAGAGACAGAGGGAGTCATCCTGATCGGTGAAATCGGAGGAACGGCAGAGGAAGAAGCAGCGGAATACATCAAAGCAGAGTTCACAAAGCCTGTCGTGAGCTTCATCGCCGGCCAGACTGCCCCGCCTGGACGACGCATGGGCCATGCCGGTGCGATCATCGCGGGCGGAAAAGGCACGGCCAAGGAAAAGATGGATGCTCTGGAAGCTGCCGGAGTCTTTGTCGCGAAGAGCCCGGCGGAGATCGGACAAAAGATCAAAGAAGCGCTAAGCTAACAGAAATTCAATAAAAGTCAGATAACCACATTAGCAGGTATCCATAGGAGCCATGGCTCAAAAAAGCAGAATGGGTAATCTCAAAGCAATCATCATTGTGTCTTCCTCTCTTTTGCTGATCATCATCTTTGCTTTTATCCTTAAAACCGGATATTCCGAAAACTCAATTTCTCGTTCTGCTGAAGAAACACTTCCTTCACCCCAGCAAGGATCTCTCGGAAATGAAACTGAAATTGCGGTTGATAAAAATTATCTTTTGGGGAAATTCGATCCTGCTCAGGAGGATGATTTTATAGAGGTTGACTCAAAATACACGAAAAGGCTTGGTCAGTATTTAAGAAAAGAAACCTACGTGGCTTTTATCAAAATGCATGAGGCTGCTTTTCAGGCCGGTATCCAGCTAACGATTGTCTCAGCCACGCGAAACTTCGATTCTCAAAAATCCATATGGGAGAGAAAGTGGAGCGGACAGACACATGTTGAAGGGAAAAATCTCTCCAAAGCTATCGGCGATCCCGTTGAACGGGCAAAAATTATCCTGAAATTCAGCTCTATGCCAGGAACATCCCGACATCATTGGGGAACAGACGTTGACCTTAACGCGCTGGAAAACGATTATTTCGAGACAGAACTGGGGAAAAGAGCATACACCTGGCTGAAAGAGAATGCATCTGTTTACGGTTTCTGCCAGACCTATACGCCTAAAAACTCCTCAAGGTCATCAGGCTATGAAGAAGAAAAATGGCACTGGTCATACATCCCGTTGGCCAAATCATTCCTCAGCCAGTATATCCAGAAAGTCAGCTATGATGACCTAAAGGGATTCGAGGGATGGGAAACAGCGAAAGAATTGAGGGTCATTAAGAACTATGTCCTGTCTATTGACAAAGGCTGTCACTGACTGGTGTGAATCGTTAAATACGGAGAGCTTCCTTCCCTGTTTTCATTAATGTCCAACAACGGAGCAGCCCTTCATAAGTTTTTTAACAAAACATCATTCCAACTCATCTTCCTCCTGAGGAGGAGCGAACTTCAAAAGGATTTCAACCTGGCGCGCATCCCGCAGGAGTTGAAATTTAGCTTCATCATTCCACGTGAACTGAGCCAGATATATCCTCAGTTCGTTGATATCGAAAAAACTCTTCCCGTCCACAGAGAGGATAACGTCCCCTTTTTCGAAACCCGCATCCAGTGCGACTCCGTTTATTGGATTGCTCTCAACAACCAGATTATCCAGACCGTCGAATTTCTTGAGTCTCAACCCGACTGAAGGGAACGCAGGGATCTTCTCCTCTGGAATAGCCCAGATATAATCGGCAAGAGTCCTGGATACTCGTATGTTTTTCTCTCCTTCGGGAATCTCGATACATACAACCGTTTTGAAAGGCAGATGATTTCTCTCATAGGCTCTCCGGTTCACGCCTAAATTGTAGAGAAGATGGCCCGAACCGACCAGGACAACTACTTTCTTGTCTTCCCTCTTCTGTGCACGGACAGCATTGAGTGCCATGACTTCGTCCCATGCCGACTGAGCGCGGTAAAGCCCTTCGAACACCATCTCCAGCCCTCTCCCTTTCATCTGATGCGGGAGTTCTGCGCTCTCGAAAATCGTACGGATGAGTGTCCTGTGTTCCTCATGAGAGAGGTCGGGATTCGGGACGATTTCCTTCTCTTCCCCGGAAAGCGCATCCCATCCCTTCATCCTGATCTGAGTGATCAGTTTCCTCGGGGCATTCAACGCGTAAAGAGGAATTCTGCTGTCTTTGGCCAGTTTAAAAATTCCTTCATAGAATCCAAAATTGAAATTCCAGGTCACATACCATTGAGATTCTTGAATGAACTC
>SOIA01000319.1 GCA_004378665.1 Candidatus Aminicenantota bacterium | reverse complement strand
TCATCCATGGCGTTGAAAAACCTGTCCAACGCAGGAATCTTGGCACTCGTGGCCTTGACTATCTCGTGAATCATCGTCTTATCCTTCTTGGCCCAGGGACACACCGGGATGCAGATGCTGCAGCCTGAAGTTGACTCCTGCCAGAAGGCCAGACATTTGGGAGAATTCTCAAACCAGGCTTGATGACCGGGATTATTCCACTCGCCCTTCACCTGGAAGCTCGGTTCATCATCAAAAGAAAGACAACCCGAAGGGCACGCTTCCGCACACCGTTTGCAGACTCTGCAAAACTCGATGAGGCCAAAATCTATCGGCTTATCGGTTGCTAACGGCAGATCAGTCAGCACCTTACACAGACGGACATTCGGCCCGAATTCCGGTGTGATCAGCCGGTTGGTCCGTCCCAACTCTCCCAGGCCTGCGTCCACGGCAATGGCCACACTCGAACCAAGGTCATTCACGCTGGGAATGGCCACATAACCCAGCCCCCTGATAAATTGTGCCAATCCGGCCACAAGAAATTCACAGCGGCTGTAACCCATGGAAGAGCCGGCGCTGCTGATGGCGGTGGGGGAACACTGAAGATTGTCTAAGGACATCTGTACGCTCAAAGATATGGCATATTTGCATGTGTCCGGTATCACGAGTTTCTCATCATTCTCATAAGGCTCATCTGCAGGCTCGAAAACGATCTCCTTCCCTCTCTCATGGGAATTGATGTGCCTGCGGTCGAGTGGGGCGATTCCCACAGTGGCAGCTCCAAAATAACGGGCTGCGCTTTTGATGAGCCGTGCCGCTTCCTCAGGGCTCCTGCTGTATCTCTCTACCCCACGGCGTTCAGGAGTGGAGACAGACTTGCTCGTCCACGAGCGTGTTCCTCTGTTCAGTCCTCCCAACCTGGAGATAACCCAGGCTGCGTCTGCCAGGGCCCTGTCCTCAAGCCTGTACCCGGGCCTGTCCTCTTCATAATACTTCCTGGTTTTCTCCCGGCTTCTCTTCCGCAATTCCTTCAGATTATCCATTCCATAATATTGGGCAAAAGAGCCGAACACGTTTTTTCTGGAGTTGAACCTTGAATACACTTTGTCATCGATGGCTAATTTTGGCTCTTCAATCTTTTTCACCCACCACGGGTAACCATGAAGATTCCGGCCTTGAGCCATAGAGGCAGTATCAGTGCTTAAAGCCAGGCCACTTCCGAGAGCAATCCCGGTTCCTCCCAAGCCGAATTTGAAAAAATCTCTCCTTTTCATCACACAACTCCTTTAAAAGACAACTCTTATTTCTTATACAGGGCCAGGCCATGTCCCAGAGGGTAAAGCCCTGGAAGGGAAATAGGCAATTTCCCCGTAACATCAATCTCTCCAAAGATTGCTTTTGCAGCGGCTCTTTGCGCCGGCGCTTCCCATCTGTAGGCACAGATGTAGCTATCGATTCCGGGAAAATGACGCAAGAAATACGGGCTTCCAAAAGATACGACAACAACCGGAATCAAGTTCTCCGCGGCTTCTTGAATGAGCCGGACATGCCTCAAGTCTAGACCCACGCTCCCTTTCCAGGCACGAAGAGAGGAGAAAAGAGCGAAGACGAGAACGTCTGCCTCCTTGGCTTTTTCCCATCCTTCTGCGATGAATTCATCCCCTGTATAGGCACCGCCATAAAACGGAATCATCTCCGGACATCTCTTCTCGATTTCTCTGAGAAAAGTTCTCCCCGCATAGAATCCTCCGGGATCGCTGCTCAGAGAAAAGACAGCGATCTTTGTGTCCTCTCCGGACAGCGGAAGGACAGTCCCGTTATTCTTGACAAGAGTGAGTGAATTCTCGAACACCCGGTCCGCCTGCTGAAGATATTCCTTCGTGGCCACTCGCTCATCCAGAATTTTCGTATTCACCAATTTTTCCCTGTGAAGGCCAAGGCGAGCCTTTGTTTTCAATATTCTCAACACAGAGGTGTTGATTCTTTCCTCTGAAATCTCTCCTTCTCTCACGGCCTGAATCAGAGAATCAATGACATCATCCGGCTCAGGAGGAAGAAGAACTATGTCCACTCCAGCCTGGACAGCCTTTAAAGCCGCCTCCTCTGGCTCATAAAGCGTGATCACTCCACCCATATCCATAGCATCGGTCACGATGATGCCGTTAAAACCCAGTTCATCCCTTAAAAGCTCGGTCAGGATGATCGGAGAAAGAGTGGCCGGAAGGTCGGGCGTCGGATCAAACGCGGGAATGTGGAGATGCGCGGTCATGATCGCCTGTACACCCGCCTCGATGACCTGTTTAAAGGGATAGAGCTCGACTTTTTCCAAACGGTCCCGGTCTCCCTTTATGGTCGGAAGAACGCTGTGAGAATCCTGGTCCGTATCTCCATGGCCCGGAAAATGCTTGGCTGTGGCAATGAGCCCATTCTCCTGGCAGCCTCTGATGAAGGCGACGGCCAGGCGGCTGACCTGGGCAGGGTCTTCTCCGAGGGATCGTGTGTTGATGATCGGGTTGTCAGGATTGATATTCACATCGACCACAGGAGCATATGTCATATGGATCCCCAATGCTCGGCCTTCCCAAGCGGTGATCTTACCCATAAGATAGGCTTGGTCCTCAGACCATGTGGCTCCAATCCCCATAAGAGAGGGAAACAGTGTGGCTCCTGCGATCTGGTTCCCGACACCTCTTTCAAAATCCGAGGCGATCAAAAGAGGGATTTTCGCCAGTTTTTGAAATGAGTTCGTGAGGTAAGCTGTCTCGTAAACCTCACCGCCAAAAATAATCAATCCTCCGATCTTTCTCTCCACGATCAAAGACTCGAGCCTCTGGAAATAATCGCTGTCTCTGTTGACAAAATGACCGGAGTATCTCAAGGCGATCATCTGACCGATCTTTTCTTCCAGAGTCATCTTGCGCAGAACCTTATCCACCCACTTTGTCTCTACGGGTCC
>SOIA01000007.1 GCA_004378665.1 Candidatus Aminicenantota bacterium | reverse complement strand
ACTCTTTTCTCAACCTCCCCTTCGAATTCATGCCCAAGGAGGAGGATTTTCCGCGTGTGAGCATCTCTACTATCTGGAGTGGAGTGCCTCCAGGGATTATTCAGGCTCAGGTCACAGCTCCATTGGAAGAAGTTGCGTCCAGAGTAAAGGGGGTTAAAAAGATCACTTCCACTTCTCGAATGAACAGCTCAACGATCAACCTGGAGTTTGATCCCAAAACTAACATGGAATTTGCCACCCTTGCCCTTCGAGAAGAAATTTCCAGGATAAAGGATGACCTTCCGTATGGAGTTATACCTCCCCGCGTCATACCGTTTGTCCCTGAAGAATTCAGAGAGGAACCTTTCCTGAACTATTCCATTTCCGGGGACTACACACTCCAGAAACTGAGAGAAATGGTCAAAGAGAGGATAGAGTTTGGTGTGGGCTCTGTCAAGGGAGTGGCCGATGTCATGGTCACAGGGGGTTCTGATCCCGTGATCAAAGTCGCTCTGGATAAAGACAAGCTTAAGGCTTTGAATATTCATCCTGGACTGATATTCCAGGCTTTGAGCGATAGAAATCTGACCTATCCTGTGGGGAAGATCCAGAAAGGGAACCAGGAGTACATATTCAAAATTTCCACTTCGGTCAAGAGCATAAGAGTATTGGGCGAAACAGTCATCGCATACTCCGGCAGGAACCCGGTCAAGTTAAAAGATGTGGCCCAGACCTACCCTTCGTACGACGACGTGGACCGGATCAACAGGATTAACGGGCAGCCCACAATCTCATTAACCGTCTGGAAAGAGGCGGGAACGAGCACTCTGAAGGTAGCGAAAGCAGTCAAGACGAAGCTGGAGGATATCAGAAGCGAGCTGCCCCAAGATCTGGTCTTCAGGACTGTGAATGACGAGAGTGAAAGAATCCAGAAAAATCTGAGACATTTTTATCTGCTGATCGGGGTCGTCCTTTTTGTCATTTTCTTTCTTGTCTTTCTGATTTTGAGAAGTTTTAAACCCTCCATCCTCGTCCTTTCATCCATCGCTTTCTCTGTCCTGATCACCTTTAACCTTGTTTATTTCCTGAAGATTTCAATCAACATCCTGACGCTCGGAGGGTTAGCATTAGGTTTTGGCCTGTTTGTCGACAATTCAATAGTCGTCTTCGAGAACATCCTGCGTTACAGAGAAAAAGGCGTAGCTCCTGTCGAGGCCGCCATCAAGGGTTCCAAAGAGGTCTTCATGCCGGTCCTGGCCGCGACTCTGACCACGATGAGCGTTTTCTTTGCCTTCGCCTATTTCACTGGCCGTCTGCAGCTTTATTATCTGCCATTGGCTATCGTCATTGCTTCTGCTCTGGCCGCGTCCTTGCTGGTGTCTTTTTCTTTGATCCCGGCATTGAGTCCCAGGCTGCTGAAGAAAGGCAAGAGAAAGAGAGAGGAGCGGTTTCGGGACACATACGAGAAAAGCCTGAAGGTTCTCCTCCGCCATCCGATCATTGTTCTACTGGTCATCGGCTTGGCGTTTTTCTTCAGCTACAGATGGTTCAAAAAAGAGGTCTCTGTGGGAAACTGGTGGGGAGGGTGGATGGAACAGCAGCTTTATATTCGAATTACTTTGCCTCCCGGCACACCGATCGAAAGTACAGACGAAGTCATCATGAAATTCGAAGAGAAGGTTCTGGAGAAGGATTATGAAAAGAAGATGGAGACCACGGTCACCGCAGAATGGGCGCGGATCCTCATCACCTTTCCTTCTGAAATTGAATTCTCCTACCGGCCATATGCCCTTAAGGAAGAATTGATCCAGATTGCCACAAATTTTGCCGGTATAAGCGTCGGTGTTTACGGGTTTGATCCACAGAGTTACTCGACCTCCATGACTTCCGGTCCGATGTGGGACTCCCGCATCTCGTTTTTCGGTTACAATTTGAAGAAACTATCGGAGATCACACATGATCTCGAGCGGACGCTGAAAAGAAATCCACGGATCAAAGATACCAAAGTTGTTTCGAACGTGTGGGGATGGTGGGGAATGGATACCTTCGAGTATATCCTGAAAATAGATAAAGAAGCGCTCGGCAAATATGATATTGATCTCTGGTATCTCTACAGTCAGATATCCCCTTATATAAGCGGAAGAGTGCGGAAGCTGCCCATCAAGATCAGCGGAAAAGAGATGGAGATTTCCATGAAATATCCTGAGGCCGAGGAGACGGATCTGAAAAGACTGCAGGAAACACTGATTCGGACTCGAGCGGGAGAATTTTTAAGATTGAAGGACGTCTCTTCGCTGGAAGAGAAACCTATCGCCGGTTCCATCGACAGGGAGAACCAGCAGTTCAAGCAAACTCTGATGTGGGAATTCAGAGGGCCGGCCAAGGCGGGCCAGAGGTTCAAAGAGGCCGTTTTCGCAAAACTCGACCTGCCTCCGGGTTTTTCTGCCAGTTTGGAGCAGACATGGCGGATTACGGAGGAAGAAGAGAAACAGATCGTGTTTGCCATCATCTTTTCCCTCATCATCATCTACATGATCCTCGCTTCTCTGTATGAATCCTTCATCCATCCTTTCTTCATCCTGATGGCTGTTCCTCTTGCCCTGATCGGAGTGTTCGTCGCTTTTGTCGTTGCCGACTATACCTTTGACTCTGCAGCCTATATCGGCGTCATCCTGCTCGGAGGGATTGTGGTGAATAACTCCATCCTGCTGGTGGACCACATCAACTTGAGACGAAGAGAGGGCCTTTCCCTCATCGATGCTGTCCTGAAGGGGGCGAGAGAAAGAGTCAGGCCGATTTTTCTGACAACGAGTACGACTGTCCTGGGGATGCTGCCCATGGTTCTTTTCCAGGTGGAAGAAGGGAGAAAACACATCTGGTCTTCGCTGGCTCTTTCTGCGGTGGGGGGTTTGACCAGCTCTACGATCTTTATTCTGGTCGCCATTCCGATTTTTTATCTGTACGGAGA
>SOIA01000224.1 GCA_004378665.1 Candidatus Aminicenantota bacterium | reverse complement strand
TTATTGAATTTGACCATCATCAGAAAAAATTGATATAAGGTGTCCCGTTGGGGAACGTCCCCGATTGTAATAAAATAGAGGCGCGAAAATGAAGATTGCCGCACTGCTCCCGCATGTCGAGGTCTTCGGAGGCGTCAGGCGCTACCTGGAGATCGGCAACCAGTTCTCACAGAGAGGTCATCGATTCGTCCTTTTCCATCCTGAGGGAAACAGGCCGGGTTGGCTGGAGTTCAAAGGAGTAACAAAGCCCTTTTCTTCTCTGGACGAGGAGAACTTCGACGTCGGCCTCTGCAGCGAGTATTCGGTACTACCGTATTTTGAAAAGCTGAAAGCCCGTGTCAAATTCTTTTACTTTGTGCTGGAAGGGCATAAACAGGAAAAGGAAGTCATCAAGAGGGATTATCTCTTCCTCGGGAATTCTGAGGGGATCTGCCGCCGGATTGAGAAAAAATACGGAGTTTCGTGTTTTCGCGCTCCCGGAGGCGTGAACTCCGAATTCTTCCATCCTGTTCAGAGAGAAGACGGGACGGATGAGTTCAGGATCCTCTGCTACGGCCGCGTATACAAAAGAAGGAAAGGCGTCCGGCAGGTGATCCGGGCTGTGGAAGGACTGGGAAGAAAATATCCCCGCCTCAAGCTGGTTTTGTTCGACAGTCTGGTTGGAGAAGACAGAAGAGATCCCAGGCCGATGATAAAGTCCCGCGTTCCTCATGAGTTTCATCTCGACCTTCCCCAGAGCCGGATGGCCTGGCTCTATTCGCAGGCGGAAATCTTCGTTAGCGGGGAGAGACGCGCGGGATGGTCGAACACGGCAGCCGAAGCCATGGCCTGCCGGGTTCCGGTTGTCTGCACGCGAAGCGGCACGAGAGATTTTGCCGTCCACGGCCACACCGCCCTGGTGGTTCCCTTTCCGCTTGCTTCATTGTTCCGTCGCCAGATCGTCAGGCTGATCGAGGATGAAGGGCTTCGTCTCAGGCTGGCCGGAGCCGGATACGAGAAAATCCAGGAGTTTTCCTGGTCTTCTTTAGTGGACCGGTTGGAGGAGTTGTTCAGGGAGAAGGCCAAATTGAAATAGGGCATACGTTGTGATATTCTTTAGTGCGGAGGAACGTGCAATGCGAGAAAAAGAGCTCAAAGAGTTAATGCTGAAAGAAAACGAAGAATTCAAAAAGGCCAACAAACTGCACCAGCAGTATGACAAAAAATTGGAAAAGCTCGAGGCCAAGAGCTTCCTGACCGAAGAGGAGAAACGGGAAGTCGTAGAGCTGAAGAAAAAGAAACTTGCCCTCAAGGATAAGATGTATTACCTGATGATTGAATACAAAAAGTCTCTTTGAGGATTCTGTCTTTGGAAAATGGAAAAGACAAAAAAGATCAGAGTGGCATTGGTCGGCACGGATTCTCTGCGTGGGAAAGAGCTCAAAAATGTCTTGAGCAAAAAGAGTTTTCCTCTGAGTGATATAGATTTTTTCGACCCGGACGTTGAAGGGGAATACAGCAAGCTGACGCAGTTCCGGGGGGAGCCGAAGGTCATCCATCATCTGGATAAAAATTCCCTGAAGGATGCGGACCTGGTTTTTCTGGCCTCGGATAAAAAGGTGAACCGGGAGTTCGGGGCTCTTGCCGGCCCGCAGAACTTTCGAGCCATCGATTTGAGCGGAGCATTCAACACTGAAGAAAGCATCCCGGTCGTTGTGGCTGGAGTGAACGATGAGGTCATTGAAAAAAAAGCTCCGGGAATAATCGCCAATCCCCATCCGGCCACGGTAGTCCTGTCCCATGTATTTCATGCGGTGATCAAGAGGTTCGGTCTGGTGAAGGCTGTATCTTTTATTCTCCAGCCGGTCTCTGCTTTTGAGGAGTCGGGAATCAAGGAGCTGGCAAACCAGAGTTACTGCCTGTTGAGCAGCGAGTCCCTGTCGAAGAACGTGTTCAAAGAACAGATCGCTTTCAACCTCCTTTCCCAGACGGAGAAGCCCGACAAAGACGGTTTTTCTTCTGTGGAAAAACAGATCAGCTCCGAGATCCGGCGGGTCCTGCCCGGTCATGATTTTCCTTTTTCCTTATCCATCGTCCAGGTTCCCGTTTTTTTTGGTTATTCGATCATGACCTATTTGGAGTTGAAGAAAAAAACTGACATTCAAGGTATAAGGAATCTTTTTAAAGAGCATGCCCTCTTCGAACTCTCTCTTCCTGATAAGTCGAGTCCAGTTTCGGTTACAGGAAAAGAGAAGATCTGCGTTGGTCAGATCAAACAGGAAGAGTCTCTTCCCAACGGTTTCTGGGTTTGGACGGTCACGGATAATCTGACCAGAGGCTCGGCTCTGAACGCGTTCGAGATCGCGGAGAGGATCTTCTCTAAACATTCATCGTAAACAATGAAAGAAATTTTCCGGCTTTTCAAGCTGACTCTCGGAGAGAAAAACAGGCTGAGCCTATCTCTCCTCTTCAGTCTTTTTGCGGCCTTTTTCACCTATGCGTTTGTGGATCTGGTGCAGCCCATCATCGACAACATGATGCTTCAGAGTGAACTGCCCGCAGAGGGCGGGAAACTCAGCTTGTTGGGTTTTCTTTTTCGAAAGCTGCAGGCTGCTGAAGAGCAGTTCATCTGGCTCATCCCTATGCTCCTTGTGATAGTTGTCTTCGGCAAAGGAATATTCACGTTTCTTTCTTCTTTTTTCATGAAGTCTATCGGCCACAAGGTCGTTAAAAAAATGAGAGATGACCTTTTCGAGCGGCTGATTTATCAGTCCTCGGATTACTTTGATTATAAGCCGACCGGAGAGCTGATGTCCCGGTTAACAAGTGATGTGGATAAGATCCAGCAGGCCGTTTCGGGCAGCATGGGAGACATCATCCTGTCCGCCTTCATGCTTCTGGCCCTGCTGGTTAAAATATTCATCACCGATTGGCAGCTGGCGTTGCTCTCTCTCGTGATAACTCCTATGGCTGTCATCCCCTTGATTCTCTTCAGTCATCAGCTCAAGAAGAAAGGGATGCTGGGCCAGAAAAAAATGGCCCAGATCTACAACCTGCTCCATGAGACCATTACGGGGAACAAGATCGTTAAAGCCTTCACCATGGAAAAATTTGAGATAAAGAAGTTTTTCCAGGCGACCTTTAGCCATTTCAAGATCAACCTAAAACTGGCCTTGGTGGGAAGCTTCTCGTCTCCTTTCATGGAGTTCGTGGGCGGTATTCTCGGGGCTTTCATTCTTGTTATGGGATCGAGCAGGATATCCAGGGGATACATGACGCCCGGCGATTTCAGCTCGTTTATCATGGCTATTTTCATGATGTATACGCCCATCAAGCGTCTGAGCCGGGCCAACAACACCCTCCAGCAGGGTTTGGCCTGCTACGAGAGGATCGAGGAGATCCTGCAGAGTGTCCCGCAGATCGAGGAATATCCCCGTGCCTATCCTCTGCCTCCTGTCAAAGGAAACGTGAAGTTCGAGAATGTGTCTTTCAGCTACAATGATATGATGCCTGTCCTCCAGGACGTCAGTTTCGAGGTCAAGCCGAACGAAAGGATCGCACTCGTCGGGCTGAGCGGGGCCGGGAAGACGACCATCGTCAACCTTCTGTCCCGGTTTTACGACCCCACATCGGGACGGATCACTCTCGACGGGATCGATATCCGTGAAGTCAGCCTTTCCTCTCTCCGGTCTCAGATCGGCCTTGTGACCCAGGAGCTCATCCTGTTTAACGACACCGTGCGCAACAATATCGCGTACGGCCTGGAAGAGATGCCTCTGGACAGGATAGAAAACGCCGCCAGGTTGGCCGAAGCCCATGATTTCATTACGAAGCTTCCCCGAAAGTATGATTCGAACATCGGGGAAGGCGGGACATTGCTCTCCAGCGGGCAGCGGCAAAGGCTGGCCATCGCGAGGGCCCTGCTCAAGGACCCTCCGATTTTAATCCTGGATGAGGCCACTTCTGCCCTGGATGCGGAGTCGGAAAAGCTCATCCAGGTTGCTCTGGCGAATGTCATGAAGGATAGAACCACTTTTGTGATCGCTCACCGCCTGTCCACTGTCAGGAGCGCAGACAGGATCCTTGTGGTGGACAAGGGCGGGATTGCCGAAATCGGCACACATGAAGAGCTCTGCAGGGAAAATGGGATCTATAAAAAATTGTATGACCTTCAGTTCCTGGAAGGGGAGGAGACGATCTTATGATCCAGAGCATGACAGGATTCGCGGAGAAGAGGTCGGATTCCAAGACTCTGTCGGTGAAGTTCAACGTCAGGAGTCTGAACCACCGGTTTTTGGACTGGAATTACCGGGGAGCCCAGATCGGCGGGATTGAGAGCGGGCTCCGGCATATTCTCCAGAAGAAATTTCGCAGAGGGCGGTTTGAGGTCTTCCTCGAGTTGATCTACCTTGACCCTTCGGCCTGGCAGCTCCGCATCAACGAAGGCCTGCTCCAGAAAATCCTCTCCTCTGTTGACAAAATCTCGTCGCGGATGAGCAGGAACGTGAGCTTTTCGGTGGACCGGGTGTTCAACCTTCCCCAGGTCATGGAGCTGAAGAGAAAGAGTTTCTCCGTGGAGGAAGCGGCTTTCATTCAGAGAAGTTTTGAGAAGATGCTGGATGATGTCCTCAGGATGAGGAAAAGAGAAGGAAGGGAGATCGCCCGTGAGGTCCGGGCCTCACTGAATAAAATCAAACAGGCTGTCAGCCGGATTGAAAAAACGGCCGAAAGGCAGCCTTATCTCATCCGCAAGCGATTGAAGGAGCGGATGAAGGAGTTGTCCCACGAAACCTCACTGTCAGAGGAAAAACTGGCCGAAGAGACGGCCTATCTTGCGCAAAAGTACGATCTGACAGAAGAGATAGCAAGGCTCAAAAGCCATCTGAAGTATGCCCTGCAGCTTCTTTCTCCGAAGAAAACAGAATCTGTCGGAAAGATGCTGGATTTTGTCGCCCAGGAGCTTTTCAGAGAAGCGAACACCATTAGTGCTAAATCCCAGGATATCAGGATTACACAGGGAATTTTAGCCGTAAAAGGAGAAGTGGAGAGTATTCGGCAGCAGATTCAGAATGTCGAGTAGATACTCTTTGTGATATCATAGGTCTGGAGGAATTTAATGCTTTTCATCATCAGTGGCCCCTCAGGATGCGGGAAGTCCACTCTGGTCCAACGGGTGATTAAAAAAGTGGACAACCTCCAGTTTTCTGTCTCGCACACGACCCGGGATAAGAGAAAATCGGAGAAAGAGGGGAAAGATTATTATTTTGTCTCCAAGTCCGAATTCAAGCAGATGATCGATGATGACAGAATGGTCGAATGGACGCTCTTTCACGGCCACTATTACGGGACTTCCAGGAGGGAGATCGAGAAGAAAGGCGCTGGGGATACGCTTCTTCTGGATATCGATGTCAACGGGGCCGAACAGATAAAGTCCAAACTGAAAAAGGCTGTCTTCATCTTTATCCTTCCCCCTTCCTTCGAAGAGCTGAAGAGGCGGCTTGAAGCGAGAGGCCCGGAGACCGCAGTATACATTGAGGAAAGGCTTGATGTCGCGAGGAAAGACATCAGGGCCTATCCTCAGTTTGACTTCATCGTCATCAATGATGACCTGGAGAAGGCTGTTCGAAGCCTGGAGTGCATCATTCACGGCATGAGATGCAGTCTCGAATCCCGGAAAAAGGAGATCATGCCGATTCTTCGAAGTTTTTCCGGAGATTAACGAGAGGAGCCGATGACATTAATCGCGTTAGGAGTATCGTCTTCTGTCAGCATATACAAGTCGTGCGAGATTATCAGAAGGCTCCAGGACAGGAAGGTCCAGGTCCAGGTGATCATGACCCGAAACGCTTCCCGTTTGATTTCACCTCTTCTGTTTAGCGCTCTTTCAGGACAGGAGGTGATCGTCGATCCCTTTGAGGATAAACAGTCGGCGAAGATCGCCCACGTGGCTCTGGCGAAGGATATCTCTCTTCTCGTTGTCGCGCCGGCCACTGCGAACATCATCGGCAAATTCGCTGGAGGCATTGCCGATGATTTCCTCTCGACCTTTTATACGGCAGTCAAGTGTCCTGTTCTCATCGCGCCCGCGATGAACGAGGCCATGTATTTGCACCGCCAGACGCAGCAGAACATCCGGAAACTCAAGGAACTGGGAGTCAAATTCGTGGAACCGGAAGCCGGATACTTGGCCTGCAAAGAGACAGGGTGGGGAAGGCTGGCCCCTCCGGATAAGATCGTTGAGGAAGGACTGAGGCTCATCCAAAAAAGCCAAAGCTTCAAGGGCCAGACGGTCCTGGTGACCGCCGGTCCCACGCGCGAATTCCTGGATCCTGTGCGTTTTATCACCAACCGCTCTACCGGGAAAATGGGCTATGAGCTTGCCGAGGAAGCCCTCAGGCGCGGAGCCGAGGTCATCCTTGTTTCAGGGCCGACACACTTGTTTCCGCCGCCGGATGCAAAGCTCAGGAAGGTCCAGACTGCAGAGGATATGAAAAAGGAAGTCCTGGAGCATTTTTCTAAAGCGGATGTTGTCATCATGACGGCGGCTGTTTCGGATTTCAAGTTTGAGGAGTCCGCTTCGGGCAAGATCAAAAAAGAAAAGCTGGGCGGGAATATCAAGATCGTCCCCACGCCGGATGTGCTGAAGGAGCTGGGCCGGAAAAAAGGCCAAAAGGTCCTCGTGGGATTCGCGGCCGAGACGGAGAAGGTGGTCGATAATGCTCTCAAAAAGCTTAAGGATAAAAATCTGGACTTGATCATCGCCAATGATGTGACGGCAGAGGGAGTCGGGTTTGAATCGAACTTTAACCAGGTGAGCGTCGTTTTCCCAGACGGTAAATCAGTGCAGACCGAAAAAATGACCAAAGTCGAGATCAGTCAGGTCATCATGAATAAAATCGAGGAGATCGTTGGAAAAAAGAGTGGATAAGCTTATCGAAAACCTCGAGGAGAGAGTCAAGTTTTTTTCCCAGCTGGGCGTTGATTTCATCGAATCGTCTTCAGCGCGTGTGGAACCCTCCGTTCCTTCTCTGGAAGAGCAGGTCCGGAGCTGCCAGAAGTGCCCTCTTGCAAAGGGGCGAAAAAACGCGGTCCCGGGAGAAGGAAACATCCATACCGAGCTGATGTTCGTGGGGGAAGCGCCGGGCCGGGATGAAAATATCCAGGGCCGCCCTTTCGTGGGAAGAGCGGGTCAGCTTCTCACGAAGATCATAACGGCCATGGGTTATAAGAGAGAAGAGGTGTATATCACGAACATCGTGAAATGCAGGCCTCCTGAGAACAGGACGCCCCATGCGGATGAGATCGAACAGTGCAGAGGTTATCTCCTGGACCAGATCAAGATGATCCAACCCAGGGTCATCGTCACATTGGGAAGAGTGGCCGTGGACTTTTTTATACGCAGCCGCGAGGGAATGACAGCGCTGAGAGGAAATTTTCACGAATACGAGGGCATTCAGGTGATGCCGACTTTTCATCCCGCCTACCTCATCCGGAACGAATCCAACAAGATCTTCAAGAAGATGGTCTGGGAAGACATGAAAAAAGTGATGGCCTTCCTGGGCAAAAAATGACCTTGTACGCTGAAGTCACCCTTTCCCTGCCTGTCAGTCAGACTTTTATCTACGCGATCCCGGAATCGATGAGCACAGGATCCCTGGTCGGGTCCCGGGTTCTTGTGCCGCTCGGCCAGAGGATGATGACCGGGTTCGTCATAAGGCTCAGGAAAAAAAGACTGGATCCCGGGATTCAGATCAAAGAGATCGTGGAAGTGCTGGATGATGAACCGGTTTTTTCGTCTGCCTTCCTGTCCTTCACTCAGAAGCTGAGCGATTACTATTACTCCTCCTGGGGAGAGGTGCTTCAGGCTTCACTGCCCCCATCCTTTATTCTCAAAAGTCAGGCAAGAGTGTCTCTGACTGAAAAGGGAAACCAAGCTGTCGAGGAGGAAGGCCTCTCGAAAGAGGAGCGGGCGCTTCTGGACTTTCTCAAGCAGAAAGAATACAGCGTTCCTTTCCTGAGAAGAAAGTTGAGGATCCAGAATATTTCAACTTTCCTTTCGCGTCTCGAGAGCAAAGGACTGATCCATACACAAAGGGACATCAAAAGGGCGGGCCAGAAAAAGGCACTTCCTGTGCAGGAAAGCGAATCTCAGCTGGAGATGGACTTTTCACTGGACGCCCATTCCCGCCAGGTGGCGGATAGGATCGTCTCAGCGCTCGGACAAAAGGCCTTTTCCCCTTTCCTCCTTCAAGGTCCTGCGGAGAAGAGGGAGTCAGTCTATTTATATCTGATCAGAAAAGTTCTGGATAGGGGGAGCAAAGTTCTGTTTTTGGTTCCGGAGATTGCCTTGACTCAGTCATTGAGAGAGAAATTCGAGAAAAGGCTGGGCGAGAAAGTGGCGCTTCTTCACAGCCGGCTGACCGAAAGGAGGAGGGAGAACGAATGGCTGAGGATCAAAGAGGGGAAGGCGGATGTCGTCGTCGGGCCTCGCTCAGCTCTTTTTGCCCCGGTGGAGGACCTGGGCCTGATCATAGTCGATGAGGAACAGGATGAGTCCTATTTCCAGCAGGAGAATCCCAGCTATGACGCTAGGAGAGGAGCGGTGCTGAGGGCGAGGCAGGAGAAGGCAGGCCTGGTATATGGTTCGGAACTTCCTTCTGTCAGCGCATATTACCGAGCCAGGAAGAGAGGATACCTGCTGTGTTTAAAGGGGGAGAAAACGGAAAAAAGGATAGAGGTCGTCGATGACCGGCGAGAAAAAGGAGTGATTTCCAGAAAGCTTGCGGAGCGCATCGCAGTCCGATTGAAGAAAAAAGAACCCGTCCTGGTTTTCCTGAACCGGCGGGGGTATGCGCCTTATCTTTTGTGTTCGAATTGTCATTTTATCCCCCGCTGTGTCCGGTGTGATATCGCTCTGGCTTACCACAAGAAAGATGAGAAATTGGTTTGCCATTACTGTGATTTCTCGACTCCGGTTGTGGAGACTTGCCCGGACTGTGGAAGCCGGGTGATCAAAACCCGGGGAGTCGGGATCGAGGCCGTGGAGGAGGGGCTGAAGAGAATCTTTCCTCAGGCCCGGACAGCCTCTTTTGCGACAGACCTGAACAGGAAAGAGCAGGAAAAAATTCTCCAGGAATTCCGCAGGGGAAAACTTGACATTCTGGTTGGAACCCAGCTCCTGGTCCATCAGGTCGACCTTCCCCCGGCTTCTCTGGTTTGCATTCTCTATCCGGAAACAGTCCTCACCCTGTCAGACTACCGGGCCGGCCAGAAGGCTTTTCAGGCAGCCAGCCAGATGATGAGGTTTCTCAAGAAGGAAGGGGATGCGGAAGTTATCATCCAGACTGCTCTTCCGGATCATTTCAGCATCCGCCTGGCCGCCTCTGAGGATTATATGTCCTTTTACAGGGAAGAACTGAATTTCCGGCGCCTGATGAAATACCCCCCCTTCTCAAATCTTGTGGAAATTCTGTTCCAGGGAGTGAGCCTGAGGTCTGTGGCCAGACAGTCAAGGAATTTTTTAAACCGGGTGAAG
>SOIA01000210.1 GCA_004378665.1 Candidatus Aminicenantota bacterium | reverse complement strand
AACTCAGTGATGGAGGAAGCGATATAATCTTGCTGATCCGCGGTTAATTCCGGATAGATGGGCAGTGCCAGGACTTCACGAGAGGCTTTTTCAGCCACAGGAAAGTCTCCCTCCCTGTAACCGAGATAGGAGAAGCATTTTTGAAGATGAAGGGGCATTGGGTAATAGATGGCCGTGTTCACTCCTCTTTCGCTCAGAAATTCCTTCAGTTTATCCCTGTCCTTAGCGCGAATAACGTACTGATGATAAGTATGGAAATATTCTGCGCCGCTGTCTTTATACAAGGCCTCCGGGGTGTGAATCACTCCTTCTGCTGTCAGGCCCGAATCTGTGAAAATCCTATCGTAGTATGACGCTTTTTCCCTCCTCTTTTTCTGCCAATCATCAAGGTGTTTGAGCTTAATCCTCAGGACAGCGGCCTGGAGCGCATCAAGCCTGAAATTTCCGCCGATAATGTCATAGAAATACTTGTTTCGCGAACCATGCACCCTTAGCAGTTTGAGCTTTTGAGCCAGTTTCTCATCATTGGTCAGGACCATCCCCCCGTCTCCGAATCCTCCAAGATTTTTCGAGGGGAAAAAGGACAATATCCCCGCATCTCCGATAGAGCAGGCTTTCTTTATTCCATCAGGAGCCGGATAGTCCGACCCGATGGCCTGGGCGGCATCTTCAATCACGAAGAACTCATACTTTTTTGCCAGTTCGAGAATCGGAGTCATATCCGCACACTGTCCGTAGAGATGGACGGGTATTATGGCTTTAATCGATGAAACGTCTTGTGTTTTGGATCGGCTTTCCAGGAGTTCCTCAAGCTTTCCCGGGTCCAGGTTGTAGCCTCTCTCCTCAATATCACAAAAGACGGGTTTGGCCTTGATCCGGGTAATCGCGCCCGCGGTGGCGAAAAACGTAAAAGGAGTCGTGATGACCGCATCATCCTCTCCCATATCCAACGCCATCAATGAAATGATCAAAGCATCCGACCCGGAGGAGATCCCCACCGCATACTTGGCTTTGCAGTAGGCGGCAACTTCTTGTTCCAGAGCTTCGACTTCAGGGCCGAGAACGAATTTCTGAGACGATATAACTTCCAGAATTTTTTTATCGATCTCTTCCTGAATGTTTTTGTACTGCGCTTTTAAATCCAAAAATGGAATTTCCATCTTTCTCCCTTTCTTTAACATCAATCTAAGTCAGACCCTGATTCCAATCTATTAAATAACCTTTTTTAATTTTTCCTTCTCGATAATCAACTGGCCCTGATAAGTCACATAATTGAGGAGGATCAGCACTCTTTCTTTGGCTGTGAGTTCTTTCTGGAAAACTCCCCTCAAACCTTTCAGGGGCCCCTCCACGACTTCGATCTCATCGCCGATTTCAGGTTTTTCGCCATACTTTTCGATCTCGATGAGGCCGTTGACTTCCCTGGATTTGATCGCTTGGATGATCCCATCGGGAATCGAAACGGGAACTTCTTTAACTCCCACCACTCTTTTGACTCCCCGGGTGTATTTCACCAGCCGGTATTGAGCCGGATAATCGAAATAGATGAACTCATAACCTGGGAAAAAGGGTTTTATCCGATCCTCAATCTGGTATTTGGGATTATAGATCTCGATTCCCCCTTCTGTGAATAATCTCTCTACCTGATATTCTTTTTTGGGCTTGGTGTTGATCACGTACCAGTTTTTCATCTCAACCTTTCAATCAAGTAAGCCAAAAATCCTATAAAAATCGGACCTTCTGTCCTGGAGGAAGTGCTTCTTGGCCGCAGTCTCCGAAATTTTGCTGAAATCGCAGTCCGCATACAGGATTGCATCTTCTCCTTGAGACGCTTGCGCGATTAACCGGCCGTTCGGATCCACGACATAAGATTCGCCTGAAAAATGGACAGCCTCCTCTTTTCCGACACGGTTAACCAGGGCCGCATAGTACCCATTCTGAAAAGCCGCGACCTGAAGCTCTGCCTCGAATATGCCTTCGGTCCATTCCCCCACCGCACCGGCTTGGGGAACGATGACTATCTCAGCTCCTTGAAGACCCAGAGTTCGCATGTATTCAGGAAAATGACGATCATAACAGATGGCAATCCCCACGCGTCCGACCTTTGTGTCGTAGACAAATTTTTCATTCCTCCCCGGAGTATAATATCCTCTCTCATGGAATCCAGGACCTTCCATGATGTGGACCATCCGCGTCACCCCAAGAATCTCTCCGTCCGCATCGATAACCGGAGACGCATCATAGGTCTCCTCTCCGTCTCTCTCGAACAGGTTCAAGACAGCAACAACACCGTACTGCTGAGCCAGGCTGGAAAACTGCTCTGTGGTCGGTCCGGGGATGGGTTCAGCCTTGGATAAAGAGTCCGGGCCAGCCGGGACCTGGGGAAGAAAAGGAGAGAATGCGAGCTCCGCGAAGGCGATCAATTCTGCTCCGGATTGTGCGGCTTGATGAAAAGACTCGATTCCCCGCTTAATGTTTTCATCATAATTTTTTGTGGCATGCTGCTGAATCAATGCGATTTTCATGCAACTCTCCTTTTTAGACTCACGAAGTCACTCAAACCTTGGCTCTGGCCTCAATACAAAGCCGCCCGGACCACCTCATGTTCCATCTCACCCCTGATTATCTTAGTAAATTTCACCTGCTTTTGCAAAAATGTAAATAATGGGACAGGACACCGTCCTCCACAGCAGACATGGCTTCGACAAAAAATTCTCCGCTGGTGTACACCTAAAACCGATCAAACGAACTCTCAGGTGGATGGAAATACGTTATTCCAGACGTTCCTAACTTATACCACAGGAAACTCCTGAGTCAACGATGATGCACAACAATAAACGAGTGAGCACAAGTTTCATCAATCCGTTTGCGTTAATAAATCAGGAATAAAGGATTTATGGATGAAAGATTGGCTGTGGCTTGATACTCAGGAAGCTTTGATCAAATCCTAATCTAACTC
>SOIA01000120.1 GCA_004378665.1 Candidatus Aminicenantota bacterium | reverse complement strand
CTCAAATTTTTATCTCTTTTGAGCTTCAGTACCGCCTGAGCGAGGTTTTCCGGATACGGTTCCGGGACGAGGAATATGTTCTCTCTGTGGGAGAAGAATTCTTCCACCGCAGGAGTCTGAGCGGTGATGATGGCCTTCTTCATTCCCATAGACTGGTATATCTTATGCGGAACGACCCGCCCGGCTTTCTCGGTCCTTCCGAAGATCCCCAGGCAGATATCCGCTGCGGCAATCCTTTGAGGAAGCTCGCTCTGAGGCAGCCAGCTTTCAAACCGAATATTGCTCAAATTCAGCTCAGCGGCTAATGCTCTGACGCGAGGAAGAGTCTGCCCTGAGCCGATGAGCACAAAATCGATCGATGCGTCTTCCTTGGAGACGATCTTGGCTGCCTCGACCACGGCATCAACTCCGTGAAGAGGAAGGAAAGAGCCATAAAAAAGTACCGTGAACCGATCCTCTTTATTTGTGGCTGAAACAGGCCTATACAGCTCATCATCGTATCCGACAGGCAAAACTTCCACTTTATCCGGGGAAAGCCCGTACTTTTCGCAGTAATACTCCTTATGCGCCCGTGTATCGGCCAGGATAAGGTCGGAAAGCTCGAAAGCCCAGGAATCTATCGTAAAATTCCATCTCGCCTGCCAGGAATCCGGAGGTTTCCTCTTCCAGTCTGTTATCTTTGTCTCGTAGCGAGGAGCCAGGGGGTCGAAGATGATCTTTCTTGATGTGAGAAGAGAAAGGAATTTGGCCAGGGGGACATCCTTCTGGCAGAACTCAGGAACAAAGATGAAGCTGCGTTTTGAACAGGAGCGGATATAGCGATAAAAAAGGAGTGGATATCTCATCCAGAATTTACGATTCGGCCAGAGCCCGCAGTCTAAAACCTCGACTCCGTTCAACCTCAATCCCTTCTTAATTACCACATTCCGGGGATACCCCGGATCATACGCACCAAAAAAAGACAGCCTCATTTTTTGCTTAAAAATATCACCCCTTATCCTTCTCTGTCAATAAAGGCAGTATTGCAGAAGCGTAAGAAAAGTTGTTGAAATAAGTATAAAAAATTGGCAAAATAACGATGTATGGGTTCAAGAAGCGACTAAAGGGTGATGGATTATCGCAAAATCCGAAAAAATACTTACAGTAACCCTATCAAGAATTCAAATTATTTTCTTTCTAAACGATTAAACCTTTTAAGCGGGGAAAAGATACATATAAAAGGAAATCTTTATCAAGAATAGGGGGCATGACATGTTTGAAAAAAGAAAATTCCCAAGGCTCGGGGAATCCTGGGATGTGGATTACAGCACCATACGCACAACAGAGTTCAAAAAAAGTCCGATCGACAGCCTCACTGTGAATATCAGCGGCGGTGGGGTGTGTTTCGAGGCCAAAGAGGAAATCCCAAAAGGAACCATGCTTGCCGTCGAATTGAGGTCCACAGAATTTCAATCCTCGATCATGGCTCTGGCAAAAACAATCTGGTGCAAGGAAAAAGACATCGGAAAGTATGATGTGGGTGTTGAATTCTGGTGGACCGGATGGAAAGACAACGGCGCCCAGGAATCAATACTGGATTACGTTAACAAACACGTCAACGAGAAAGGAAAATAAGCTCAAATAAGAAAACTTGAGTAGTTTCCTCCCTCTATTTTTCTCACATCAAGATTGTAATTTTCCTGGTAATTCAGAACATCCTCGAACTTTTCCTAATCACAGAGAATGATAATCCTGATACATTTGACTGAAAAAAAGCCATAATATAAGATAACGCGAAGGAGTAAAACCAATGGCAATAGACCCTGAACTTCTTGAGATTTTAGCATGTCCTAAATGCAAAGAAGACGTGAAGCTCACTGCAGACGAAAAAGGCTTGAAATGTGTGAAATGCCACCGTGTTTACCAAATCAAGGAAGGCATACCGGTTATGCTCATAGACGAGGCAACCATTGAACCAGAAAGGGCAACAAAGGATTGATCCTTCCAGTATAAAAAAAATCCTTGTAATCCGTCTCAGGCGTATAGGGGACGTCATCATGACTACTCCTGCTGTTTCCGCTCTGAGAAAGGCTTTTCCGGATGCCTTTATTTCTTATGTAGTGGAAGAGCCCTTCAGAGAACTCGTTGAGGGAAACCCTGACCTAAATGAAGTTATCGTTCTCGAGAAAAATCAAAGCTTGAGAGACTTTCTCGGACTCATCCGGAAAATCAGAAAAGAAAATTACGATGTAGTCCTGGATTTCCACAGTGGACCAAGGTCATCATTGATCACATTATTTTCGAAGGCAAGATTGAAATTAGGATACAGAATCAAGTACCGGAATTTCATCTACCACATTAAACTCTCCCGAAAACCTGAAACGGGCTATTTCCACAGCGTCGAAAATCACATCAATTTTGTGAAAGCCCTGGGAGTCGATGTCGAAACGCCACCTCCTCTTAAAATTCCTCAAGCCAGAAAAAATGAGGTTGTAAAAGTAAAAAAATATATCGGAGAGAATGGCCTCGAAAGATTTAAAATCATCACTATCCATATCGGTGCCGGAAATGAATTCCGAGACTGGGGAGTTGAAAACTGGGCAAAACTCATTAACCTCCTCGTTAAACGACCTCAAGTGAAAGTAGTCCTTATCGGAGCGGCAGAAGACAAGAAAGCTGAAAAAGAAATCCTGAAGAAATCTAAGGATTCAATTCTATCCCAGGTCGGCAAGCTGAATCTACGGGAAGTCAGAGAGCTTATTTCCAATTCTTCACTCTTTGTAGGACCTGATAGCGGCCCGATGCACATAGCGGCTTCAACATCCACACCTATAGTCGCTCTATTTGGACCGACGCTCCCGGCGAATTTTGCTCCCTGGCAGGCCAAAGCCATCTTGCTTGAAAAAGAATTCGATTGCAGACCATGTAAGCAAAGACGCTGTATCCATGAGGATTTCAGGTGCCTGCGCAGCATCACACCTGA
>SOIA01000203.1 GCA_004378665.1 Candidatus Aminicenantota bacterium | reverse complement strand
TTTTTATCCCTCTCGAGCGCTCCGGAATAAACGGCCTCAGCCTGCCCAGTGATCTGACTCTGGGAGTCGATCAGAAAATTGGCCCGAGTCACTACTCGCATCTCCTCCGAGAGCCCGGCAATGACCGCGTAAAATCTCCTCTTTTGTCCATCGACGGATGCGACTGCAGCAGGTCCGACTTCAATCTCTTTCGGCACGTACACGCCCTTTTCCCTCTCGATGTAGACCAGCTTTCTTTCGCCGGTATCCAGAACCGCACTCCTGGGCACAGCCAGGACCGACCCAGCAGGCACCTGAGGTTTTTCCACCAGCGCCATCTCGCAGATCGGGCAATCCCCCGGTTTGTCGGATAGAACTTCCGGGTGCATCGGGCATGTGTAGATCACTTTTCCCGTACCCTGTATGCCTTCATGAACGCGAGCATTCAAAAGCACATTGACGTACATTCCGGGTTTGAGCTTCATCCGAGGATTGGGAACATCTACTCTCACCTTCACTGTGCGGGTTTTGGGATTCAAGTACGGATCAACGAAAGAGACTTGACCTGTAAATGTGTCTCCGGGAAAGGCAAAGGTCGTAATCTCGACATCCTGGCCTTTTTTGATTCCAGCCAGCTCAGATTCGTAGATATCCGCAAGAACCCAGACATTGGAAAGGCCAGCAATCTGGAAGAGATTCTCCCCTTCCTTCACGTACTTCCCTTCCACAGCATTTTTATGGACAACCGTTCCTCCGATCGGAGCATATATGACCATGTGGGTGCTGGCTTCCCCCTTTTCTTCCAGTTCCTCAATCTGTTTCTCGCTGATCCCCCATAAAAGCAGCCTTTTCTTCGATGCATCCACCAAGGATCGAGCTCCCTCGAGCGTCTCTCCATGCGGGCTCTCTTTGACCTTTTCCAGGGTTTCAAGAGCCAGAAGATATTCCTGCTGAGTTGTCACCAGGTCAGGGCTGTAAATCCAGACAAGCGGATCTCCTTTCCTGACCCGGGCGCCAGTGAAATTCACAAAGAGTTTATCGATCCGGCCAGGAATCCAGGCCGCCACAAAGGCCACCTTTCTCTCGTCATAATCGATCTCACCCACTGTCTTGATCTCTCTCGAAAGATGGCGGAACTGAATTTCCTCTGTCTTGACCCGGGCCAATCTTTGCGCGCGTGCATTCAATCTGAGCTCTCTTTCCATTGCTTCATGCTCGTCAGCTTCCATCCCTGCCATTTCCCCTTCTTCTTTGTACACGGGAACCAGCCCCATGTTGCATATAGGACAGTTGGTGTTTCCCTTCTCGTAATCTTCAGGGCTCACTCGCACCGAAGGGTGCATCCCGCATGTGTAGTAGAGGATTTCTTTTTCTGCAGCCGTTTTCTCGGCAGTCAACTCCGCTTCTGGCGTTCCTTCTTCTCCTGTTTGACATGAGACAAGCACAAGGCTTGCTGCAAGCAGGAAAATACCAAAACCTATGACCAAAGTTCTTTTTAATTTATTCATTTTCCTTCGCCTCCTTATTCTTCGTTTTTAAATTTATGTGATTGAATATATCATTCGTTTTTTGGCCGTCGCTGAGCTTTGAGGACAACTCTGCTCTACCCTCTTCTTGTTCCATAATCTCTGTGTCGACGAACTCCTTTCCCACCACCCTTTCCAGTCGAGCCAGGCTCTTCCTCAAATCTGAGATCGTTTTGTGATAGCTGGTTTTGACCATGAGAACCATCCTCTCGCTTTCCAGGAGATTGAGAAAATCGACCTTTCCAGCAAGATAGCCTATCTCTGAAGCTTTAAAAGACTGTTCGGCCTGCGGCAAAAGAGAATACTGGTAGAGCTTGATCTGATCCTCGATCGTTTTCACCTCAAAGTAGAGTTCATTCACGCGAGAAAAGGTTTCATTTTCTGCATTCCTGTAAAGGTCCTCACTGGCTTTAAGTTTTGTTGCTTTCTCAGCCTCAGAAGCTCGAAGTCTCTTCCTCCAGAGGGGAATGTTGATCCCCACAGAACCCATCCAGGCATCCCGGCCGTCATCGGGTTGTGCGGTGGTTCCTCCTCCGATCACGAAATAATCGAACATGATATGAAAATCAGGATAGTAATTTTTTTTGGCCAATTTCAGGCTTTTTTCGTTCCTCTCGATGAGATGTTGGACCTTTTTCAGCTCGGGTCGATTGTGTTTCGCCCATTCGTAGAGCTCGGCCAAATCGACTTGAATCTCAGGAACCTCAACCTCATCCACAATCCCCACTGAGGCATCAGCGGGCCTGTTCAAAAGGGCATTCAGCTCGGCCTCAACCGCTTTCCTCCGCTGCTTGAGGGACAGGATCTTGTCCAGCACCTTGGATATCTCAAGCTGTGCTTTTAAGACATCCTGCTGTGTGGCCTGCCCGGTTTCATACTTTTTCTGAGCGACTCTTGTCAGCCGCTGGAGCACTTCCTTTTCTTCCTGGCTGATCTGCAAAGCCCTATCAAACCAATACAGGGAAAAGTAGGCCTGCTTCACCTTCAGCACAACATCCGCTTGGACCGCACGGTATTGGGCTTCAAGAATCCAGGCCTGACTGCGGGCCACTTCTCCCCTGATGGATTGCTTCCCGAAAAACGGAAACTTCTGGGAGACAGAGATTTTATCTCTCTGAGGTCCGAGCCTCGTCTCGATGCTCTGCCCGAAATGAGAATAGCTGAGCATGGGGTCAGGAAGAGATTTCGCCTGCGGAATCCCCTCCAGGGCGGCCTGCCATTCCTTTTCAGCCGCTTGAATGTGTGGATTCTCGTTCAGGGCCACCTGGATGAACCCAGAAAGAACAGTCTTTCCGGTGCTGATCTCCTGAGAAGCAGCCGGCGAAAAATTCATCAATACCAGAATAACTGAAAAAATCATCACAATTTTTCTCATTTTATCCCTCTCAAACAATATTCCTTGAATCGGGAATACTGTCTATAAAATCAATTCGCATTGTCTTTCTTATCATACTCATCTGACTTGAAGGAGAGCTCATC
>SOIA01000127.1 GCA_004378665.1 Candidatus Aminicenantota bacterium | reverse complement strand
GTCGGCTGTGGCTGATTTGATGAAAATCAAAACTACAGGAGCCCTTTTCCTATTAAGCCTCATTTGTTCTAGTCATGTGTTTGGCTGTATCTATAATGTCCGAGATATCGGTTTCGTTGACCTGGTGCCTCATCCATATTGCCTGTTCTGTTTTGTCCAGGACGATACCCAGGAGCAAGTTATTACCGCTCTCAAACAGATATCCTACACGACATTTCTGGATAGCAATATCAAAGTTGATATAATCAATGTTGACCAAGAAAAAAGTCATCCGGCAATGGAACACCTCCTTTTCCGGGAGATAGGGTCGCTTCCTGCGGCAATCCTGCTCTCGCCAAACGGGAAGTCGTTAGTTCTTCCGATATCTGCTTCACACGAACCGTTCGATAAAACCGTGCGGTCTTCCTTCCACAGCGTCATCTCTTCCCCCATAAGGGAGAAGATTTTAGACCGCATGGTCAAAGCGTACTGTGTCGTTCTTTTGATCGAGGGTAAAAATGAGGCAGAAAACACAAGGGCATATGAGGTGGTTTACAGGACTACCCGGAAGATTGCGAAGATAATGGGCCAGCTGCCGAAACGCATTGAAGAGCCTCCTCACATCATTGTCATGCATCAGGAATTGATCCCCGAAGAAAGTCTATTGCTCTGGAGCCTTGGCCTTGAGGAAAATCAAATCAACAAACCACATATTGCGGTGATCTATGGAAGAGGGCGGAGAATTGGACCCCTTCTTACAGGAGAAATAATAACGGGAGACCGTTTGTATAGGACGCTTTCCATCATAGGTTTGTCATGTGACTGCGGACTTGATAAAAGATGGATGACAGGACCATTGCTCCCCCTCAGATGGGACGATAAAATGCAATCCGACGTGGTTAAATTCCTCGGCTTTGATGCGGAAAATCCAATGGTCAAAACGGAAATGAGCAGTATCATTTCAATTGATCTCTTCAAACAAACAGAGACGGATGAACTTAGAGAAGAAGTGGGGAATATTCTCGATGAGTACAGCGAGGGGCTTCTCGAATTTGAAGCAGAGCCGAATGATGAACGGGTCTCCCCGGCAAAATTGCGCGAGCTGACTTCTTCTGAGACAGCCCTGCCCAAATCCGGTCTAAGATTGAAGACAATCTTATATGCGATGAGTGCTCTAATCCTGCTCATTCTTGCAGGGGGGTCAACCATATGGATACGGGCACGCAGGAAGCTATCATGACAATCTTTCGACTTATTCTCCAGGAGATTCTGCACAGAAAGCTGAATTTTCTGCTCAGTTTAATTGCGATCGTGATTGCCGCTGCATTATTTGTATCCTTTTTCACGACTGGAGAAGCCTCGAAATACGAGACAATCCGCTTGATGAGAGATATAGGATTCAATCTCCGTATCATTGCCAAAGAAACAAATATGGAAAATTTTTGGCGGAGAGGATTCTCTGAAGACACAATGCCTGAAAGTCATATCTATGAACTGGCCTCTCACGGAGGAATTTCTTATGCTCACCTTACGGCCATCCTTCAAAAAAAAGTGACCTGGCAAGGCAGGGAGGTCTTTTTAACCGGAATCGCCCCGGAGTTATCTCCTCCCGGGAAAAAGAAACCTCCGATGATTTTCTCCATCGAACAGGGAAATGTCTATATCGGGTACGAAATCGCGCAGAGCTTGGAGCTTGAAAAGGATGAAACGATCGACATATTCGGAAAGTCATTCACGATCGCCCAGTCTCTCTCTGAGAGCGGGACTGCGGATGACATCCGAATTTATGCCCATCTCCACGATGTCCAGGACCTGTTGAATATGGAAAACAGGATTAATGAAATAAAAGCGTTGCAATGTTTATGTATAGTGGAAAATAAAAACTTAAATTCACTCGACATGTTACGGGAACAACTGGCAGGAATCCTCCCTGATGCCAAGGTCATCCTGATTCAAAATATCGCGCAAGCCCGTGAAAGCCAGAGATTGATGGCTGAAGAGTATTTCGGATTTATCATCCCTTTTATCATAGTGGTGTGCATGACCTGGATTGGGATACTCGCCATGCTGAATGTTCGCGAGAGACGACAGGAAATCGGCATCATGCGGGCACTTGGTTACGGCTCGGGTAAAATCGCCGCTCTCTTTCTGGGAAAAGCTGTTGCCATCGGATTGATGGGAGCCGTTATTGGTTTCTTTGTTGGAACATGTTTGGCTCTGAAGTTTGGGCCTGTGATATTCAAAGTCACTGCCTATATGATAACGCCTCAAATTAAATTATTATACTGGGCGATCATTGCTTCTCCCGCGATTTGTGCGCTTTCAGTTTTCATCCCGGCAATGATAGCCGTGACTCAGGATCCGGCCATTATTCTGAGGGAGGAATAAGAATGATTCGGGTGGATAAAGCGAGCAAATTCTACCGGACAAAGCACGGCGATGTCAAAGCCCTTGATAACGTCAACCTTGTCATTGAAAAAGGGGAGTTTTTCGTTATCCGGGGACCGAGCGGCAGCGGTAAGACAACGCTTTTGCTTTCCATAGGGGGAATGCTCCGACCGACAGAAGGTCAGATTACAGTCAACAACATCGATATCTATGCGATGAGCAAGAGGGAGAGAGCCATATTCAGGGCAGATAACATTGGATTTGTATTCCAATTATTTCATCTTGTGCCCTATTTAAATATCATCGAGAACGTCCTCCTGTCTGCCGGTGTCGGCCGAAGTCGGTACGACCAAGAGGATGTGAAGGGATTGCTCAAACGTTTAAATCTGGCGGAAAGGATGCATCACAGGCCTTCTGAACTCAGCGCAGGAGAGAAACAGCGCACTGCGATTGCCAGGGCAATTCTCAAGCGTCCTCAAATTATCCTGGCCGATGAACCCACAGGCAATCTTGATCCTAAGAACTCTGAAGAAATAATCGGTTACCTGGCAGAGTTTCACAGCAGCGGCGGCACAGTGATCGTAGTGACTCACGGAAAGGCAGTCGACCAGTATGCTGACC
>SOIA01000394.1 GCA_004378665.1 Candidatus Aminicenantota bacterium | reverse complement strand
GAAGACAGGACTAATGAGTCCTCACAGTTCAGTTAGTCGTTAATCACTCCTCTTATAAGCAGTTCTTTCAGACATCAGACACATCTAAATATTTTCCGTTTTCTCTTCTTTTTGTGCCGTTTACACACAGTAGAAGTCACAGGTTCGAATCCTGTATCGCCCACCAAGCCTTTACCCAAAACGCTTCTCTTCAGTCCCCTCCTCATCCGCTAGGAGGGGTTCGGTGTGCCTATTTTCTGGATATGGTCAAAAAACTCCACTTTTGCCGGATCAATTTTCGGTTGTTTTCCACGGCTGAAATCTCTCTGGGGGTGGCATATTGACGTGGGGAAGATCATAAAAATTATCTTCATATTCGAGATTCTCTTAATGAAGATACTGATGACAGCAAAGCCCAATCCCAAAAGCAAAATTAACAGGGGTGTCTGAAAAGCCGCCCGGCGTATTTTAATGATTTATCACTTTCTTCTATTCTTAAAAGCCGATTGTATTTGCATGTCCTTTCGCTTCTGGTCACACCAGTTTTTATCTGGCCTGAATTGATAGCCACGGCAAGGTCCGCCAGCCAGGTGTCTTCTGTCTCTCCGGACCTCTCTGATACTTGGACTCCGAAATTGTTTCTGAAGGCAAGTTGTGCGGCATCAAGGGCTTCACTCAGAGTTCCTATCTGGTTAACTTTGAGGAGCACCGCATTTGCCGCGCCTTCATCAATACCTCTCTTTATCCTTTCAGGATTTGTCGCGAAAAAATCATCTCCGATGATTTGGATGTCGAGAGCAGAAGTGAGTTTAGCATAGCCTTCATAATCATCTTCTTGAAGAGGATCTTCGATAGAAACGATGGGATAATCATTGACAAGTTCTATATAGTACTCAATCAACTCATCTGTAGTGATTTTCTTTCCCATGAATTTGTATTTCTCCTCTTGTCTATCATAAAAATGGGAAGCGGCCACATCCAAGGACATGACGAACTTATCCTGATAGCCGAGTTCTACTATAGCCTTCCACTCCGCATCCAGCGCTTTTCTAGGGTCATTCATGGCCTGCGGAGTATAGCCTCCTTCCGCACCTACATTCAGAGAGTGACGGCCCCATTCTTTTTTGATAATTTCACCCAATTTGTAGTAGACTTCCATCCCCATCCGGATCGCTTCGGAAAAACTCTCGGCCCCTACGGGCATCACCTGATGTTCCTGAAAATCGAGCCCGCTTGCCGCCAGCAGACCGCCCTCTATCATATCTAAAACAGGAACCGGTAAAATATGCGGACCAGCGCCTCCTATATGTTCGTATAAAGGTTTTCCCAGCGCATTAGCCGCCGCCTTGGCTACAGCCAGTGAAACTCCTACTATGGCATTTGATCCTAGTTTGGATTTATTTGGCGTCCCGTCCAATTCGATCATCAATTCATCGATTTCTCTCTGCTCCACAGAATTTTTACCCAAAAGCGCAGGCCGGATAACTTCATGAACATTATAAACAGCATTTCTGACTCCCCGCCCTGCATATCTGCTGCCGCCGTCCCTGACTTCAAGCGCCTCATGCTCTCCTTTGGAAAGCCCGCAAGGGACATCAGCTCTTCCCAGCGTGCCATCTTCGGTTATCACGTCGACCTCAATTGTCGGTTCCCCTCTACTATCCAGAATCTCTCTGGCTTTGATGTCCTTGATCCTGGTTTTCATCCTATTTTCCTCCATTCTATAATATGACCATCAGATACAAATCCATCACATTCGTGTCAGTAGGATAAGTATACACAGCATCCTTGAGTTTTATCGCCACATGAGATGAATCATGCTTGGACAAGCTATCAAAGATATCTATTCCTGCTTCTTCTGCTCTTTGAATTGTCCTGCCATCCACAATAGCCCCGGCAATTCCGGTGGGTCCGTCTGTCCCATCTGTGCCGATAGAACAGACGACTATATTTTCTTGGCCGCTAATCTTGAGGGACGCACCTAAAGCAAATTCCTGGCTTGGTCCGCCTAATCCCCTTTCATTCGCTCGTATCTTTACCGTCGTCTCTCCTCCGGCAATTACGGCACAGGGAGGCTTCAAGGGTCGGTTCCGTCTCGTTATTTCCTTGGCTATACCCGCAAAAGAAATCCCTACCTCTCTGCTCTCGCCCTCCAGCTCACAAGTAAGAATGAAGGAGTTCAATCCCAGTGCTTCCGCTTTTTCTTGCGCAGCTTCACACATTGAAATATTGTTTCCTATTACTATGTTGTGTGCTTTTAATTCCCAGATTTCTTCCGGTGATAGTGATTCCATTGAGGGATTTTCTTTCCCTTTTATCAAATGAGCTTTTATGGATTCTGGCGCAGCATCCCACAGCTTATGTTTTTTTAAAGATTTTACGGCTGCGTCAAATGTTGTTTTATCCCCGACAGTAGGACCCCAGGGCTCACCGGCGATCTCATCTATGAGGATGAGACCGACAAGAGTTGCAGGTTGAACCATCCTTGCCAATCTTCCTCCCTTTATCTTTGAGATATGGTTTCTCACCGTATTGATGTCTTCTATCGGCGCTCCACAGTCTAATAAAAGCTGGTTGATGTTTTTCAGATCGACCATGCTTATCCCATCTTCAGGTTGGGGCATCAGGGCGGATGCTCCGCCTGTAATCGCACAGATAATCAAGTCATCTGGGCCTGCTTTTTGAGCGATATCGACGATCTCTCTTGTGGCTTTGTATCCGTTTTCATCCGGCACGGGATGGCCCGCTTCCACAACTTTGATCTTTCTCAGTCTTCTCTTTTCCCCCTTTTTTACAGTTATGATCCCACCGGTAAGATTTTCTCCCAGTATTTCCTCAACAGCCTTTCCTATCGAGTAGGTGGCTTTTCCGCCGCCAATGACATAGACATTGTTTAGCTTAGCGAGATCCAAATGAAGCCCATTGATCTCGAGCATATGGTCCTTTAAATTCAACAATTTTTTTGTCGAATCTATCGCATTTACAGATCGAATGGCATATTCACAGATTTCGAGGGCTGC
>SOIA01000258.1 GCA_004378665.1 Candidatus Aminicenantota bacterium | reverse complement strand
AGGAACAATGAATGAGCAAGCTGATTCAAGGAAACCCGTGGGTCTGGGTAGTGGTACTTGACCCTGGCGAAAATGAACAGTTTCTCGGTCAGTATGATCAGGAAAAAGAGGTATCTTATATACCAACCTTTCTGGAAAAGGAGGAAGCCCTCCAATCCCTTGAACACCTGGCACGGGAACAAGAGCACAAATATGAGGTTCAGGCTATCCAGTATGAAGACCTGGCCCGTAATGCAGCCGAGAATGGATTCATGCTCTTTATTTTAAACAGCAAAGGTGAGATACTTGAAACGATCAAGCCATGAGGGCTTCTTGCAGAAAATTTTGATGTCTGTCCAGTCCCATCCCAGGTCAAGCGATGGGGTGATGGCCCAGTGAGACATGCTTGGTGTAGGAAGAAACTTGAGATAATAGGCTGTTTGATCTGGTATAGGCATCTGTAACGGAAACTCCTAGGTTGCGCTAACCTATTTCTGCACGGCAGACAATGGAGATGCTGGCAAAAAGTTTTGGAGCGAAATCAGTTGTACTGGATTTTAGCAAGTCCCAGCCCCTGGAAAAGGGTATAACCGATGCCTCCAAACAACATGCTGCAGCAGCGTAGGATAACGTCCCGGGGGACTGTTCCCTCGGGACTGACGAGGACAGTCCGCGCCCGGAGGACAAGTTGCACCCTGTCACGAAACCCTTAGGATATCCTCTTGTACTCTCCCTTGTAGTGTGCCTGTGATAGTCGCAGGTAATTGAGCGCCGCACTTTTTATCCTCTTAATACCATCATCGTCTATCGCTCTTACGACCTTGCCTGGAATCCCTAAGACCATCGACCTGGGTGGCATCTTCGCGTTTTCTAAAACCACTGCCCCCGCCCCTATGATCGAATATTCCCCTATCTCTGCATTATCAAGTATCAGTGCTCCCATGCCAATCATACAGTGAGAGCCGATCTTGCGGCAGTGTATCACTGCACCATGTCCTATCGTTACATTGTCACCGATCTCCATAGGTATGTCCGTTTCCGGGTGAATCACACACATATCCTGGATATTGGTTGTCTTACCTATCGTAACAGAGCATTCATCGCCCCGTATCACCGCTTTACTCCATACCGATGAATTCTCGCCTATCGTGACATCGCCGACGATTTCCGCCGACTCCATGATATACACCCCACCTCTTTTGATCATTTCTCACCTCATCCCATTTACTCAAAACCTGTTTCCATGCCAGAGGGATTTCATCTCATCCCGCCAGGCGGGGCTCCGCACAGTCTTGGACAGGTCGCACCGTACTTCACAGTACGTGACACAGTCCAGATGGCTGCTGTGGCGCGAGCGTAGCGGTTTTGGCACACATTCTCAAGATCTGTGGAAATCGGTATCCCTTGCACTTCAAGCACAATATCACCGCCGATGAGAATTTTCTCACGGCCTATCTGAACAGGGATCATGCCGGGCTCAAGGCCCCTTTCGTGACCGTTTCACCAGGCTTCAGACCAGAATGGCCGTGCTCTTCGGTGACGATATCTACCACCGCAGCATTGATCTGCCGAAATACCCTGCTTAAGGAGCTTGCGTCTGCTGCGTGGACTAATTCGAGCTTGAAAGGAAGACCGGGGCCAGCAAGGGAGATGAGAAAGGAAACTGCCAAGGGCAGAATAGATTTTTGGTACATATGGATCCCTCCATGACATGGTACAAAGCACCAGGATATTCTATTCTTTTCGGTCTTATCATACCTGAGTATATAAAATATAGCCTTATGTCAAATATCAAGACCTGACAATATCAAGACCTGACAGGGCGGTGTATTTAGATTGACAATGCCCATTATATTTTATAACCATTGACTCACCCTTTACTCCTTTTTACGGAAAAAAGGTTACAACTCAACCCATCAACAATGAGAAGATAATAAAATGAGACCTAAAACACTGTGCCTAATTATTTGTTCATTGCTAGTAGTTATTTCATGTCGTGAAAAAGAAGCCGCCAAAGTGCCTCCGCCCCCTCCCGATATCACGGTTGTTGTTACGGAAGCACGAGAAGTTCCCATCTATCAGGAATTTGTCGGCCAAATTTATGGTTTTAAAGATATTGCCATACGAGCGAGGGTTGAAGGTTTTCTGGAAGAAATCCACTTTAAAGAGGGCTCCCGGATCACAAAAGACACTTTACTCTATACGCTGGAAAGCCAACAGTTTGACGCCGCTGTTGCGGCAAAGATGAGCAGGGTTGCTGAGGCGAAAACAATGCTAGCCAAAGCAGAAAGCGATTTAAACAGAATTAGACCCCTTGCCAGGCAAAAAGCGGTCAGTCAGAGCGATTTAGATGCCGCCGTCGCACTGCATGAGGCTGCCATCTCATCGGTTAAGGCAGCCGAAGCGAATCTCAGGGCTGCGAAAATACAGCTCGGTTATACAAAAATTTATTCTCCAATATCCGGAATTATCGGCAAAACAAAGGCAAAAGTAGGAGATTTTGTGGGCCGCAGCCCGAATCCGGTTATTTTAAATACGGTTTCCCGTATCGACACTATTCTCGTGCAGTTCTTTATTACAGAGACACAATATTTACTATTGGCCCGCCGCTATCTATCCCGGAACGACTCCGCCGATCAGGATAGAGAGGAAGCACACCTTGAGTTGATTTTGGCAGACGGCTCTCTGTATGAACATAAAGGCAAAGCCGATTTTATTGACAGACAGGTGGATCCTACAACCGGTGCCATGCTGATTCAGGCATCATTTCCAAATCCGGATGAATTACTCCGGCCGGGTCAGTTTGCCAGGGTAAAAGCCAAAGTAACGGTTGTAAAAGACGGGATACTGATCCCACAAAGATGTGTTTCGGAACTGCAGGGATTATATAATGTCTATGTCGTTGACGATCGTAATAAAGTCGAGCAAAAACAAGTCAAAGCGGGCTCCAAGGTCAAACAATTCTGGTTGATTTTGGAAGGTTTAAAACCCGGGGAAAAAGTCGTGTACGAAGGGTTGCAGAAAGTGAAAG
>SOIA01000239.1 GCA_004378665.1 Candidatus Aminicenantota bacterium | reverse complement strand
TCTCGGGGTGGCTCGAAGGAACTTGATAATCCAGGTGGAACTGGTTTATTCAAAATAAGGTGTCGGCAGATTTTATGAATAATCCAGTTATTTGATGACTCTGAGATACTGATCGATCTTTATTCTCATTTCCACGTCAGTGACCCGTGGATAGATCTTGACAAAAATTTCCTTGGCTTTCTGGAGTTCATCGTTCTTGAAGTAAGCCACTCCGAGATTGAAATTGATGGTCACATAATAATCCACAGCAAGATTGGAGCCCGCACTCGGATCAGCCCGGAGGTTTTTCAAGGCCAGCTTGTAACTTTCAATTGCTGCTGCGTAGTTGAGTTGTTTCTCGAATATCATCCCTTTCATATTGTGAGCCAGGCGGAAGTTTTTGTCGAGTGTCAAAGACATATTGACGTATTGGAGTGCATCTTCCAGTTTGTCATTCGAAAAATAGATTCTGGCCAGGTTGTAGTAAGGAAGTTCTTTTGATTTGTAATTCGGGTCAAAAATGGCGATCCTGAACTCTTTTTCGGCTTCTTCTATGAATCCAAGCTCCTGGTAGGCAACACCGAGATAGTTATGAGCTTCGGTCAAGCGTGGATTAATATCCAAGCTCTGTTTGAGATAGGCTATCGACTCCTGAAATTCACCTTTCATGGAGTGAGCCAGGCCGAGTGTACACAGCGCGTTGTCATATTCAGGCTTGAGGGTAAGGGCTTTATTGATGTAACGAATGGCTTCGTTTATGTTTCCTTCCCTGAGATAGAATAATCCCAGGTTGTACTGGTATTCGGGATCGTTCTCCTTTGCCTTATCGATTTTTTTCTGAGAAGATGCACACACGACTAAATTCAGACATATTAAAAGAATTAGAGCTGTTTTAGATTTCATTTGACTCCTCCTATTCTTCTAAGTGTTCACTTTTGAGTTTTCTGGACATCAGGTATTGAAGAACCTTCCTCGGATCTTTTTTTCTGTAGAGCACATGATATATCTGCTCACAGATAGGCATTTCGACTTTTTCTCTTTGCGCCAGTTGAAAGACGGACTGTGTTGTCGTGATGCCTTCGGCTACCATTTTCATCGAAGAGACAATCTCATCCAGGGATTTTCCTTTCCCCAATTCTGTACCGACATAGTGATTCCGGCTCAGTTTGCCTGTGCAGGTGAGGACCAGATCTCCGATTCCTGCCAATCCGGCAAAAGTCTCTTTCTTCGCTCCTAATTTTACACCTAAACGTGTCATTTCGGCTATACCTCTTGTGACAAGAGCTGCGACTGAATTGCCGCCGAATTGGAGAGCATCTGAAATCCCTGCAGCGATGGCGATCACGTTTTTCACGGCGCCCGCGATCTCCACTCCGATGATATCGTCAGATGTGTAGGCGCGAAAGACAGGATTGGATATAAAATGCTGAATTTCTTTGGCCTGACTCTGTTCTTCTGAGGCCAGGACCACGGCCGTCGGATGAGATTCAGCCACTTCTTTGGCAAAACTCGGACCAGACAGGACAGCGGTGTGTGGAGTGAAATGCGGGCGAAACACATCCTCCATTACTTCGCTCATTCTCATGAGAGAGCCTTCCTCAATCCCTTTTGTTAAGCTGATGATGATGTGCCGGGAAGAGAGATGGGGGGCCAATTGTGCATAGATTTTCCTGCAGAATTTGGAAGGGACAACGATAAAAACGAGATCCACAGAAGAGACCGCGTCTTTGATATCATGGAAGAACGATACCTCGGGAGGGAAGATATAACCGGGGAGGAATGTCTTGTTTTCCCTGAAGCGCTGCGCCTCCTGATACACCTCTTTTTCTCTGATCCAGAGTCGAGTTTTGATTTTCAAACGGCCGAGGTGAAGGGCAAAGGCTGTTCCCCAGGTTCCTCCTCCTATCACGCTTGCTCTCATCTTGCTTTCTCTCCTAATTTTCTTTCTTCACCTTTGATGAGTCTGGCGATATTCCCCCTGTGCATGAATACGATCAGAAGGAAGAGAACCACACTCAGGCACACAATCTCTATATTTCCTTTGAATAATAAAATAAACAGGGGATAACTCAGAACAGCTAAGAGCGAACCCAGAGAAACATAACGGGTGATTCCGACCGCAAGCAGGAAAACGCCCAGGCTGAGGAGGAGAGGTTTGAAGCCGAGTACCGCGTAGGCACCAAGAGTTGTGGCCAGGCCTTTTCCTCCCTTGAACTTGATGTAGACCGGAAAGCAGTGTCCCACCACAGCCAAAAAACCACAGACCAGCGCAAACCTGAGGTCCTCGAAGAATTCCAAGGCTAAAACAACGGGAAGACCTCCCTTGAGGACATCAAACAGGAGGATGGGAACCGCGAATTTCCAGCCTTTCAGGCGAAACAAGTTTGTGGCTCCGGTCGCCTGACTTCCGAAGTTCCGGATATCTTTTTTCTCGCTGATATAGAACAGGACATAACCGGAGGGGATAGCGCCGAGAAGGTAAGAAAGTCCTGCAAACAGTATTTTCATTTGAATTCAAACTCAGAGAGAACAGAGTATTCGGCTCCTGTGGGTTTGAGAACACTCCGGAAAAAAGTCATTTTTTTAACTTCCATTTCTCCTAAAGTCTTTTCTTTATATTTTTCAAGAAGATCCAGGATTCCCCTGAGGTTGGAGGAGGTTTTGACCCTTCCCAGCGTCAGGTGGGGATGAAATTTGCGTTGCTCTTTCGGAAATCCTAATCTTTCCATCTCCTCTTCCACCTGGAATTGGAGCCTCTCCAGGATTCCTTCTTCCTCGATCCCGACCCAGAAGACTCTGGGCGCTTTGCTCTTCGGGGGGAAGTATCCTGTTCCTTTGATCTTCATAGAAAAGGGAGAGTATTTTTCCGAAACCAGTCTCATTGCGCTTTCTATGCGGGAAACTTTGTCTTCTCCGATCTCACCCAGGAATTTCAGGGTGAGGTGCATGCCTTCTGGCCTGACCCATCTGATGCCCCGACTCTCTGCACTGCGGGCTTTTAACTCCTCGATCAGTTGAATGATGCCTCTTTTTATCTCTTGGTCAAGATTGATGGCAATAAAGGTTCTCATTTCAGTCCCTTTAGCCTCCGGGTTTTTTCAGGAGATGTCTCCTCACCATATCCAGAGCTTTTTGGGTGGACTGGAATTTTATCGTTTCCCGGTTCCCCAAAAAGAGATTTTTCACGACGTCTGTTCCGCTATCCCAGGCCATTGCGGTATAGACGAGGCCCACGGGCTTTTCGGGAGTTCCTCCTGCCGGGCCGGCTATTCCGGTAGTCGAAAGCCCGTAGCTCGAGCGGGCCTTTTCCCTGATGCCGGCAGCCATGGCCGTGGCTACCTGGGAGCTGACCGCTCCGTGTTGTTCGATCAAGTCCGCGGAAACTCCCAGATTGTAGGTTTTGGCTTCGTTGCTGTAAACCACCATGCTCTGGAGTACATAATCCGAGCTTCCAGGGATATTTGTGAGTCTGTGGCTCAGAAGGCCGCCTGTGCAGGATTCGGCCATCGCCAGATTTTTTTTATGGAGACGCAGGAGCCTTCCCACCACTTCTTCGAGTTCTTCGCCTGTTGTCGAGAAGACATTTTCCTTGAGCCTTCCGAGGATTTTTTTCTCTAATTTGCATATGCTTTCTTCGGCCCTCTCCTGGTTTTTCTCGGAAAACACAGTGAGATGGATCTCTATTTGACCGGGATACGCAAGAGTCGTCAGTCGGGCATGAGGCTCTTGAGGATACAGGTCGGAAATCAGCGTTTCTATTTTTGATTCGGTCAGCCCTGTAATTTTCAACACTCTCCGAGCTGTGTGTTTTTTTCTGTAGCTTTGAAGTTTTGGCCAGACCGAAGAGTCGAACATGGGCTTGAGTTCATGCGGAGGCCCTGGAAAAAGAAGGATGACTTTTGAGTCCGTGTCCAACCAGAGGCCAGGGGCAGTGCCGTTTTTGTTTTCGAGTACTTCCGCTCCGTCGATGAGATAGGCCTGCTTTTTGTTGACAGAAGGCATAGAATGTCCTCTGCGTTTGAATCGTTCCTCGATCTTCTGGAGAAGTTTTTGGTTGAAGATGAGTTTGCGCTCGAGAACCGAAGCAAAAGCCTCCCGCGTTCTGTCGTCTTTGGTCGGGCCCAGTCCTCCAATCGCAATGATGATATCCGCTCTGGAGAGAGCCTGCTGTATGCAGAGAACAAGATCATCCCACTCATCGCCCACGATTGTTTTATAGGAGACTTCCATTCCCAGTTCATTGAGCCGCTCGGTCAGATAGAGCGAATTGGTGTCTTGAAAGTAAGGAGTGAGAAGTTCAGAGCCTACGGCCATGATCTCGATTTTCAAGTCCTTTTTTCTCTTCATTTTATGATCAGGTAGAGGTTGATGATCACTCCCGCATAGATGGCGGCGACTATATCATCCATCATGATTCCCCATCCTGAAGGGAGAGTTTCCACCTTTTTTATGGGGTAAGGCTTGATGATATCGAAGATCCGGAAAAGAAGAAAACCGGAAAGGATCGGAAACCAGGCATCGCCCATCCTGAATAGAACCAGGAGCTGTCCGCACGCTTCATCGATGACGATTTTCCGCGGGTCCTTCTTGCGGGATTCCGATTCGACTTTTGTGGACGCATAGATGCCGATAAAGAAGAGGAGAAAGAGGATCAGTAGATGCAAAGACCAGCTGAGCCGGAAGAGATAGAATTTATATGCCAGGATGACCACAAGGCTTGTGAGCGTCCCGGGAGCAACGGGAAAATAGCCCGCTCCGAAAAATGAGGAGATGATTTTTGATAATAGTTTCATCGGGCGAGTTTCCCGTATAAATCATATACATCCCACCCCGCGATTTCAACCTTTTGAATCGAGTTGACGACTTTTATCCAGTCATCCGGCCTGTCGATAAGAATCACGCCGTCCACTTCCGGTGCCTGGAATTTTGCCCTTCCGACAAGCACATTCGGATTATCCGTGGAAGTCCCTTCGATCAGAACCTCAACCTGGCGGCCGAAATACTTTTCGTTCTTTTGGAAAGATATTTCCGCCTGGATTTCCAGGATTTTGGCTTTTCTTTTATTCTTCACACTCTCCTTGACAGGATCACCGAGTGCGAATGAAGACGTGTCTTCCTCTCTGGAGTAAGTGAAAACGCCCAGGTGGTCAAACCGGGCTTCCCGAACAAAACTTTTCAGGTCTTCGAATTCCTTTTTTCCCTCTCCCGGAAAACCCACCACAAGAGATGTCCGGAGGGCTATACCCGGAATCCTGTTTCTCAGTTTCTCGATAAGCGTTAGAGCCCTTTTTCCGTCCATGGCCCTCTTCATTTTTTTGATGATATTCGGGTTTGAGTGCTGAAAAGGGACATCAAGATAGGAACAGATCCTGTCCTCCTGAAGGATCTCTACGAGGGAATCCGTGATCTCCTCGGCATAGCCATAGAGGATGCGGATCCATCCGATGCGTTTTATTTTCAGGAGCTCCTGGAGAAGTTGAGTCAGGCCTTCCTCAAGCCCCAGGTCCCGGCCGAAATAGGTAGTGTCCTGGGATATCAGGTTGATCTCTTTGACCCCCTGAAAGGAGAGAGCTTCGATTTCCTGGAATACCGAGGAGATGGAGCGGGACCTGTACGGACCCTTGATCAAAGGGATCGAACAAAAAGAGCATTCGTGAGAGCACCCTTCAGAGATTTTCACGTAGCTCCACGAGGGAGGAGTTTGCCTGAACCGTGGAGTCGTGTGGTCGTAGAGGTAGCTGTTTTGAGATTTTGTAAACTCTTTCTCCTCGATGACGGAGACGATCTTGTCGAAATCTTTCACACCCAGCCAGGCGTCGATCTCAGGGTATTCCTGGTGGAGCAAGCTTTTGTATCTTTCGACATAGCATCCGACAGCGATGATTTTTTTCTTTTTTGCCTTTTTTTTAAGGGCGACTGCGTCCTTCAAGCCGTCACGGGATTCTTTTTTGGCCGGTTCGATGAACCCGCAGGTGTTGAGGACAAGAATATCCGCTTCCTCAGGATCAGTGACGAAGGAGTATCCCGCCTTTTCCATGTGGCCGAGCATGACTTCACTGTCCACGAGGTTCTTCGCACAGCCATAACTGATGAGAGCGATCTTCTTCATACCAGTTCAATTGTAAAGGGTTGCTTGTTTTTAGTAAACCAGGATCATTGGGGGGGGTGACCCCATTTGTGTGTTATTTGACAAACAGGAAGTAAAGAATCGTGAAGATCAGGATAAGGAAAAGGAGGTGATATTTTTCGCTCGAAATGCCGATTTTGAAGTTTGACGCGACCAGCGTCCCGCCTTTGAATGGTTTCAGCCTGGGAAGGAATCTCCGCACATAAGCGCAGTATTCCGTGTGCTTCGCACCGAACTCATCCGATAAGAATTTTTCTTCGTAAGGAATAATAATGGAGTAGACCGAGATGAAGTGGAGAGCAAAAACAAGGTAGCCGTACCATTCATTGAAAGCTATGCACAGAGAAAGTCCTATGATAAAGTTCCCCAGATAAAGCGGATTTCTGATATGGGCAAAAGGACCAGATGTGCAGACATAATCTGCTTTGACAGTGGTTGTCGTGTGGTTGCCCGCAAGATAGCCTGCAGAATGGGCTCTGAACGTTATGCCGGCCAGCATCAGGATAAGACCCGCAGTCCACAGGAACAGAGTGGACGTTCCCCCCCAAAAATACTTGAACGGAATGGGCCCTACAGCGGTGGCGATGTGGATGAACCTGCGGTTTTTAAAAACGAATTTTGATATTTTCTGACTCATGCTCGGGGCTCATCGTGTTCCAGTTTGATTTGAAGTCTCAAATGATACTGTTTCCGATTCAAGAAATCAAATGATAACGGGATCAGGGATAGATCTTATAGAGAAGGCGCGGGAAAGGGATGGTCTCTCTGATATGCTTAATCTTGCATATCCATGCGAGAGTTCTTTCAATGCCGAGCCCGAATCCCGAGTGGGGGACAGACCCGTATTTTCTTAAATCCGCGTACCACGCATAGGCTTCCCGGGGCAGTTTGTGTTCCTTGATCTTCTGCTCCAGAAGTTTCAGGTCGTGAATGCGCTGTCCTCCTCCGATGATTTCTCCATATCCCTCTGAGGCGATCATGTCCATTCCCAGCACGAGATCCGAGCGCTTTGGATCCGGCTGCATGTAAAAAGCTTTGATTTTGGCCGGAAAGTGGGTCACCGAGACAGGAAGGTCGAATATCTCAGACAGGAGCGTTTCTTCCGGAGACCCGAAATCATCTCCCCATTCCATTTTTGAGCCTTTTTCGGTTACTTTTTTCACAGCCTCGTCGTATGTGATATGAGGAAAAGGCCTTTTGATTTTCTCAAGGGGCTGTGTATCCCTTTCCAGGACCTCAAGCTCGTTCTTGTTTTTCTCCAGTATCCGCTGGATGATGTAGACAACGAGGTCTTCTCCGAGTTCAATTGCGTCTTCCAGAGTTGCGAAGGCCACTTCGGGCTCGACCATCCAGAATTCGATCAAGTGTCTTCTGGTTTTGGATTTTTCCGCCCTGAATGTGGGGCCGAAACAGTAGACTTTTCCGAAGGCCATGGCGGTGGCTTCGTTGTAGAGCTGCCCGCTCTGGCTCAGGTAGGCTTTCTGGTCGAAGTATTCGGTTTCGAAAAGAGTCGTGGTGCCCTCGCAGGCGCTCGGAGTCAGGATCGGAGTGTCCATCAGGCGGAAGCCTCTTCCGTCGAAAAAGTCTCGTATGGATTTGATGAGTTCGGTTCGGATCTGGAGAATGGCGTGCTGTTTCCGCGAACGCAGCCAGAGATGGCGGTGTTCCATCAAGAAAGGCGTGCTGTGTTCCTTGGGAGTGATGGGATAGTCTTTCGCGACCTGAATGACCTCAATATCTTCGATTTCGAGCTCGAATCCTCCGGGGGCTCTCTTGTCCTCTTTGATTCGTCCCCGGATTACGATCGAGGACTCCTGGGTGAGAGAATCGAATTTTGGAAAGAGAGGATGGTCCTTCTCAGTGCTGAAGATGGTCCCCTGGAGAATTCCTGTGCCGTCCCTGATCAGGAGAAAACGGGCTTTACCGCTTGATCGCTTGTTGTAAAGCCATCCGCGGATTTCAACTTCCTTGTCTTTGAAGTCCGCGATGTCTTCAATGTAAACCCATTTCATTTCTGGAAAATTATAAGAGATTAATAGATTAAGGTCAAACCCTTATAAATCCTCACCTTTAAAAAGGGGCCAGGCCCCTTTTCTTCTCTTTATTCCAAGCTGTTTTTAGAGCCACCCGTTTTCATAGCAGGTTTCATATATTGCGACGATGTTCTCTGGAGGGGTAACTGGCTGGATGTTATGACAGGGAGCAAGGATGTAGCCGCCTCCCTCTCCCAGGATACGGAGGTTATCCACCACTTCTTCCTTGACATCGTCCACGCTGCCAAAGGGAAGGGTCTGCTGGTTATCCATCCCGCCGTGAAGGATCACGCTGTCTCCAAAGTCCCGTTTGAGCTCAGCGCGGTCCATGTTTTTACAGCGCCACTGAATGGGATTCAAGATGTCGATCCCGGCCTCGATCATTCCCGGGATGATGCGTAGGATGCTCCCGTCGTTATGATGAAAAACATACGCACCGGCCTGGTGGATGAGTTCGATGACTTTCCTCATCCTCGGGATGAGAAATTCACGGATGCTGTCAGGAGAGAAGAGAAGATCTTCCTGGCCGCCCATGTCTTCGGCCACATACGAGAGCATCACTTTTCCTGGAATCTGTTCGAGTATGCGCCGGGTATTCTCGTAGCCAAGATGGAGGAGTCTATCCAGGCAGTAATGGACGATCTCTGGATTCACTGCCATATCCATGTATGCCTGTTCCTCTCCCCGGAGCTTCTTGTAGATTAGAAAAGGCTCGTAACTTCCACCCTGGATGGGGTATCTTTCGTTTCCTTTGAGCTGCTTCCGGATCCCGCTGTAGTCCCACCAGTCCGGGTCAGGCCAGGTGTAGGAATGTTCGATTTCTTCGGCTGTTTGGAACCGGGCCAGGGGATGGAATACACATTCCTCGTACACTCCCGTTCCGTAATCGACATCCTGATACCTGCATCCGAATTCATCCTGCTGCGCAGGAACAGGTGGGCCCACGTATGCTGGCTTGACCTCTACCACAAAATCCACATGGAGTTTCTCCAGCATCTCTCTTTCGCTGCTGCACCCGAGATGCGCAATGATTTTTTCAGTGGCTTCGGGTGTGGCCCAGTAGTCCATCGGGACACGGTCGGGTTTCTGGCGGTTGAGGACGGCCAACCATCTTTCTCGAGGAGCCATCGTTTCTTTACGCATCGCCGATTATTCAAGTGGAGTCAGGTCTCAGCCTCCGGCATTTGTGTTTATCATATCATACCATTGCTCTCATTTGTTTTTTAGTCTGTCTTCGTGTTGACAGGATAAAAGTTGTATGATAAGTGCAAATGAACAACCGTTTTTTCAATCCGATAAAAGACTCAATCTCATGAAGGTTGTGTTGAGGAGGGTCAGGAATGAATGCGGAGAATATTAAAGACGCTTACACTTTTGCCAGGCAGCGGTATGCCAATTTAGGTGTCGATACGGATAAAGCCATTCAAACATTAGGAAATGTCTCTCTTTCCCTTCCGTGTTGGCAGGGAGATGACGTGGGCGGGTTTGAGATATCAGATTTGCCCTCCGGAGGTGGCGGGATCCAGGCGACGGGCAGCTATCCGGGCAAAGCGAGG
>SOIA01000398.1 GCA_004378665.1 Candidatus Aminicenantota bacterium | reverse complement strand
CCGCTGATTACAAATCAGCTGCTCTACCAACTGAGCTACGCTGGCGCAATCTTCCATTTGCAGGCTTTCAATTTTTTTCTAAAATGGGGAGTAAATGAAGAAGAGAAAGGCCTCTCGGTTGTGAAGTTTTTGTTTCCTCTCTCTAACCTGCGTACGCCAAGTCTTTAGTTTATGCAGAAAATATACAAAACTACAGTGTGGATTCTAAATCAATCTTGACCTTTTGTCAAGAAATGATTTTTTCTAGAGGTTGAAAACCGAGACGACAAAAGAATAGCTAATTTATTATATTTCTTATAGTTAAATCAAGCAGGCAGGGCAACTATCTAATATCAACGCCCAGAATTCTCTTTTTTTTAAAATTATTTTTTCTCTTTCTGCCCGGCTCTCTCTCTCATCATCCTGGCTCTGTCCAGCTGGCTCCTCAATTCATTGAAAAATGTCGTCACAAACACCAGGTATTTCGCCTGCTGGATCACAGTCAGGTTTTTTTCCAGATGTTTTTCCAGTTCTGTATCCTTGCTCTTGAGAGCATCTCTTAATTCTTTTATGGCCTGAATCGTGGCCTTGAGTCCTTCCGGGTCAGGATCTTCTGCGCTCAAAGCCAGTCTGAGTTCACGCATCTGTCTCCTGAGCTGCTGGTTGATCTGCATTTTCTCTTTTTCGATCCGGGTGAAAAAAGGATAGATCTTTGCAGTTTGGTCCTCGGTCAACTCCAGGAAGCGGGTCATCCTGATTAACATCAGCGTGGTGATATTCTCTCTTGTCATTCTTCTGGCTTTCTCCCGTGCCTGGGCTTCTTCTTGAACGCCAGCGGAGACGAATGCACTCAAAATGACTATACTGAGAAAAAGGACAAGGATCGATTTGGCTTTCATGGAATTCCTCCTATGATTTGATGTCTTTCTTTATTTCAGACTCAAGAAATTCTATCTCCTCTTCTGTGAGGCCTTCCCAGAGAAGAAGATTTTCCAAAAAATCAGGACGCTCCTTCCATTCGGAATCCTCGAGGTATTCGTCTATAGATTCCACGAGAATGGAATTGAACAGCTCCTCCAGTTCAGAGTCATCCCCGATTTCCTGGTAAATACTCGCGAGGGAATTCTCCAGAGAAAAGACATACATCTCTTGAGGCTGCGGACTCTGGAAAAGGAGCAAGTACAAACCGACTGCTACCACTGCGAGTAATGCGGCACCAGACCAAACCCAATTCCAGCTCAGCACCAGAGCCCTTTTCTCTCTCCTCTCCTCCCGAGAGGACTCGAGGTTGGCCTTGAGTCTCGAGGCAAATCCCTCCCAGAAGGCCGGTGAGACTTCTACTCTCTCGAGGCTCGTGGCTTCATCATGGATCTTCTCTAACGACGCAGCATAAGACCGGCATGAAGCGCACTTTTCCAGATGAGCTTCAATGGCCCTGGTTTTTCTCTCTGAAAGCTCGCCGTCGATTCGGTCGGAAAGCCATTTTTCGATTTTTGTGCAGTTCATTTTATCCCCCTCCAAGATAAGGCTTCAATCTGGCCTGAAGCATTTTCCTGGCTTTGTGCATCCTCCAGGATACGGTGTTCTCAGAGCATCCCAGAATTCGTGCAGCCTGGCCGTGGGTCATTCCCTGGAAAACGACCAGGGTGAACGATGCCCTATAAGGCAGCGGCAAGGAATCTATGGCCTCCTGGAGTTTCTCTGAGAGCTCCTTTTTCAAAGACCGTTCATCAGGAGAAAAAGAGGGATCTTCTGATTCCTTATTCACAGAATGGCTTTCATTGAGGACTTCCCGTCCCTCTTCTCTTTTTCTCCTTTTTAAAAAATTTAAAGTCAGGTTGACAGCGATTCTGTATATCCAGGTGTAGAAGCTGGAGCGCTGTTTGAAACTTTTTAATGATTTAAAAGCCTGCATAAAAGCCTCCTGAGCTAAATCACTGGCATCCTGCTGATTCTTCGTCAGAGCAAGCAGAGTGTAATAGACCTTCTCTTGACAGCGGCGAGCCAGCTCAGCGAAAGCTTCGACATCGCCCTGTTTCGCCTGCTCAACCAAATGGCCATCACTGCAATCTTCCATATTTCCTTTCATTGGATTAGACACTCAAGAGGCAAGAATCCTTTGTATGGGGTCAGGGCTTGACATTAGACATTCTATATTACCATCAAAAACTAAAAAGAAGGAAGTCAACTCATCGTATATGTTCAAAAATGTCCAATGTCAAGCCCTGACCCTGAAATAAATTGACAAGAAAAAGGGCAGCTGTTATGATTTGTCCTCCTCTGAGGAAGAACGTCCATGATAGAACGGTACACACGCCCGGAAATGGGGGCTATCTGGACCGAAGAGAACAAATACAGAAAATGGCTGGATGTCGAGTTAGCGGTGTGTGAGGCCTGGGCAGAGGCAGGCGAAATCCCTCCACAGTCCCTCCAAAAGATCAAGGAAAAAGCCGGTTTTTCCGTCAAGAAGATCGAAGAGATCGAAAAAGTCGTTAAACACGACGTGATCGCCTTCCTCACTTCTGTGGCCGAAAAAGTGGGAGAGGACTCTCGCTTCATCCACCTGGGATTGACCTCCTACGATGTCGTCGACACATCTCTTTCACTCCTGATCCGGGAAGCTCTGGAAAAAGTCCAGAAGGACCTGCATCCACTCAAGGAAACTCTCAAGGAACAGGCTCTTCAGTACAAAAAAACCGTGATGGTCGGACGGACTCATGGAGTTCATGCCGAACCCATCACCTTCGGGGTAAAACTCCTGGTCTGGTATGAGGAGGTGAAACGCCATCTCCATCGGATCCAGAACGCGTTGGAAGTCATCGGCTACGGGAGGATCTCGGGCTCTGTGGGAACCTATATCCACCTCGATCCGAAGATCGAAGTCTACGCCCTCAAAAAACTCGGGCTCAAGCCCGCAAAGGTTTCCACTCAGGTCCTGCAGCGCGACAGGCATGCCGAAGTGCTCTTTGTGTTGGCCCTTCTCGCCGCATCCCTGGACAAATTCGCGGTGGAACTGCGTCACCACCAGAAAACCGAAGTCCTCGAACTGGAAGAATCCTTCACCAAAGGCCAGAAAGGATCATCGTCCATGCCGCACAAGAAAAACCCGGTGCGTGCAGAGAGAATCTCTGGTTTGGCCCGGGTCATAAGGACCAACCTCCTGGCCGCGATGGAGAATATCTGCCTCTGGCACGAACGGGATATTTCCCACTCCTCGACCGAAAGGATCATCTTCCCGGATTCCTTTATCCTCACAGACTTCATCCTGGCTGAAACAACGGATATCATCAAAAACTGGAAAGTCAACACGGACAGGATGGAAGAGAACGTCAACCTCACCCGTGGTCTGATCTTCTCTCAGAGTGTGCTCCTGGCTCTGATGAAAAAAGACGTCACGCGCGAACAGGCCTACCAACTCGTCCAGAAAAACAGCCTCAAAGCATGGAATGAAAGCCGGGACTTCAAAGAGCTCATCCAGTCTGATCAAGAGATCGGAAAAATCCTGTCAGAGAAGGAGATTGACGCCTGTTTTTCCCTCGAGCCGTACTTGAGTCAAATTGACTACATCTTCGAGAAGGTGCTGGGCGATGAAAGTTAGGATCCTGGTCTCGCTCAAGGACAGCGTCCTCGATCCTCAAGGTCAGACCGTCAAGAACGCCCTCCACACCCTGGGCTACGATTCCATAAAGGATGTTAGACAGGGCAAAGTATTCGAGATTGAACTCGAAGGCATTTCTGAAGAAGATGCGGAAAGAGTCGTTCCAGAAATATCGGATAAGGTCCTGGCCAACCCTATCATCGAGAAGTTCTCCTGGCAGATTTTAGAAAAAGATTAAATCAAAAACAGGGGAGTTCCTCCCCTTAGGATGAGTAAAATTGAAATTTGGAGTCGTAATTTTTCCAGGTTCCAACTGTGATTATGACACTCTCTATGCCCTCAAGGACGTACTCCAGCAGAAAGCGATATTCCTCTGGCACAAAGAACACAATTTGAAAAACGTGGACTGTGTCATCCTCCCCGGAGGCTTTTCCTACGGTGACTATTTGAGATCGGGTTCTATTGCCGCTTTCTCTCCTCTGATGCAGGAAATCAAGGAATTTGCGCTCAAAGGAGGCCTGGTTCTCGGAATCTGCAACGGTTTCCAGGTTCTCCTGGAACTGGAGCTGCTTCCGGGAGCCATGCTCAGGAATAAAAACCTGAAATTCCTCTGCCAGTTTGTCCATCTCCGGGTGGAAAACGAGACGACTCCCTTCACCAGCAGGGCGAAAAAAGGTCAGGTTTTGAGAATCCCCATCGCCCATTACGACGGGAATTTCTTCTCGCCCCCTGACACCATTCAAGAGATAAAGACCAACAACCAGATCGTCCTCCGGTATTCAGATGACCAGGGGCAGCTCAGCGAAGACGCTAACGTCAACGGCTCTCTTGAGAGCATCGCCGGCCTGATCAATAAAGCGGGCAACGTCATGGGCATGATGCCCCATCCGGAAAGAGCATCAGAAACGCTCCTCGGGAGCGAGGACGGCCGGATCATATTCGAATCCATGATCAAATGGAAAGGCTAACCGCAGCGGACAGCCTGGAGTGTGTGAAGCGAAATGATTGACCGCAAGATTCTGGAAGAGCATAACCTCACTTTGGATGAGTACGAGAAAATCGTCGAGCTCATCGGGAAAGAACCCAACATCACGGAACTCGGGATCTTCTCTCTGATGTGGTCTGAGCACTGCAGTTACAAGAGCTCAAAAGTCCACCTGAGACACCTGCCCGTGAAGGGCAAAAATGTCATCCAGGGACCGGGTGAGAATGCGGGGATCATCGACATCGGCGATGGTCTGGCGGCCGTATTCAAGATCGAATCCCACAACCATCCCTCCTTTATCGAGCCTTATCAGGGTGCGGCGACTGGAGTCGGAGGCATCCTCAGAGACATCTTCACCATGGGAGCCAGGCCCATAGTCCTCCAGGATTCCCTGCGTTTCGGTCCGCTCTCCTCCGCAAAAAACAAGTCCGTCATGGAAGGCGTGGTCGCGGGCATATCCGGTTATGGAAACTCCATCGGGATTCCCACTGTCGGAGGGGATGTCTATTTCAACGACTGTTATTCCCTCAACCCTCTTGTGAACGTGTTCGCCCTGGGAATCGTTAAAAAAGACAGGGTCTTCTATGCCAAAGCTGAGGGGATAGGAAACCTGGTGCTCTATGTCGGGGCCAAAACCGGAAGAGACGGCATTCACGGCGCAACCATGGCTTCGGCCGAATTCGGCAAGGACCTTGAACACAAGAGGCCGAATGTTCAGGTCGGAGACCCATTCATGGAAAAACTTCTGCTCGAAGCCTGCCTGGAAGTCATGGCCAAAGACCTGATCGTCGGAATCCAGGATATGGGTGCGGCAGGCCTGACCTGCTCGACCACAGAAATGGCCTCCAAATCAGGCACAGGCATCGAGATCGACCTCGATCGTGTGCCTCAGAGGGAAGAAGGCATGACACCATACGAGATGATGCTTTCCGAATCACAGGAAAGAATGCTCATCGTAGCGAAGAAAGACAAGGTCAAGGAAGTCCAGGAGATCTTTTCCAATTGGGATTTGGACGCCGTGATCATCGGGCAGGTGACCGAAGGAGAAAGGCTCAAGGTGGAATTCGGCGGGAAGACAGTCGTGGACATTCCCGTCAACGCCGTCATCGACCTCTGTCCTGTCTACGAGAGGGAGAGCAAGATCCCCTCTTACCTCGAATCAGCGACCCAACTGGAACCTCTGCCACAGCCGGAAAACTTCAACCAAGCTTTTCTCAAACTTCTCTCTTCGCCGACCATTGCCGAAAAGGAATGGGTCCGCCGCCAGTACGACCACATGGTCCAGGTCAACACCGCTTTCCTTCCCGGAGCCGATGCCTCTGTGATCAGGATCAAAGACACGAATAAGGCGCTGGCAGTCACTCTGGATGGCAGCTCTCTGTATACCTATCTGGATCCCAAAACCGGAGGGAAAATCGCTGTGGCCGAGGCCTGCCGGAACCTGGCCTGCGTCGGAGCTCGTCCCATCGGAGTGACCAATTGTCTGAACTTTGGCAATCCGGAGAAGCCGGAAATCATGTGGCAGTTCCAAGAAACCATACACGGAATCGCCGAAGGCTGCCGAGCCTTCGACATCCCCGTCACTGGAGGCAACGTCAGCTTCTACAACGACACGGAAGGCATCTCGATCCACCCCACTCCTGTGCTTGGAATAGTCGGCATGGTGGATGACGTAAAACTGATAACCGGGCCAGGTTTTAAGGAGGAGGGAAATATCCTGATCCTGCTCGGAGAGAACAAGGACGAGCTGGGGGCTTCCGAGTATGTCAAAACGATTCACCAGAAGGAAAAGGGAATCCCTCCGCAGATCGACCTGGAAGAAGAAAAGCGAATCCAGGAATTTTGTCTGGAGATCATTTCCCTTGAGCTCATCGAGTCTGCACACGATGTCTCCGAAGGCGGCCTGGCTACGTGCCTTGCAGAATCGTCCTTCCTGAGCAGGGAGAAAACCGGTCTGAACGCGAACCTCCGGGATGAGATACGCGCGGATGCAGTCCTGTTTGGAGAAACACAGTCCAGAATTGTCATCACTTCAAAGGGCCAAAACCATCAGAAAATCCTTGACCTGGCCAAAGACAGAAAAGTGAAAGCGGCGGTTATCGGGAAGACCGGAGGAGAGAGGATCATCATCAGCCACGGAGATAAAAAACTCATCGATGTTCCCGTGGACGAAGCATTAAAAGCCTGGAGGAACGCAATCCCTGAAATCTTCGCCATCAAGTGAAATGTATCATTGATTTCCGCGATTTTTTGAATAAAATAGGACTCTGAGCATTGTTTTAAATCCTGAACAAGGAAACACAAATGGCAGAAGACGTTTTTGTCAGCCCTAAAAAAAAGGGAAAAATTGCTGTTTTCATTTCTGGCCGAGGCTCTAACTTTCAGGCCATCCACGATGTCATCCTCGCCGGAAAAATAAACGCGGAGATCGCTCTGGTCTTCAGCAACAAAGAAGACGCACCCGGACTCCAGATCGCCAAAGAGCGAAACCTTGAGACTCTTTTCCTCGACCCGAAAGCCTATCCCACCCGAGAAGATCATGAAAAAGCGGTCACAGCCGAACTCCGGAAGAGGGATGTGGATCTAGTCATCTTGGCAGGATACATGAGGATTTTAAGCCCGTCCTTTTGTGAAGAGCTCAAACACTGCCTGATGAATATTCATCCGGCCCTGCTGCCGTCCTTCCCGGGTCTCCATGTCCAGAAGAAAGCCCTGGAGTGGGGCGTCAAGTATTCCGGAGCGACCGTCCATTTTGTCACCGCTGATGTGGACATGGGCCCGATCATACTCCAGGCTGTCGTGCCGGTTCTCCAGGACGACACCGAAGAGACACTCAGCGAAAAAATTCTGAAGGAGGAACACAAGATCTACCCGGAAGCGGTCAAACTCTATTTTGAGGGTAGGATAGAAGTGCGGGGAAGACGGGCGTTCATAAAATGAGTCTGCCTGGTAAAAAAAACAGCGAAAACAGAGGACAGAAGAATCAAAGAATGGAAAAAAATGAAGGGCGCACTCGAAAAATTGAATAAACAGGTCGAACCATGAAGCCAGTCAAAGAACAGTTCGAGTACCTCAAAAGGGGATGCGTGGAGATCATCCAGGAAAGTGAGCTGAAAGCCAAGCTGACCCGCTCTCTCAAGGAAAAAAAGCCGTTGAGAGTCAAAGCCGGGTTTGACCCGACTGCTCCGGACATCCACGTCGGACACACCGTGCTCCTGCGCAAGATGAAACACTTCCAGGACATGGGTCATGACGTGATCTTTCTGATCGGCGATTTTACAGGGCTGATCGGCGATCCCTCGGGAAGGTCGACCACTCGCCCGCCGATGACTCGAGAAGAGATCAACGCAAACGCCGAAACGTACAAGATTCAGATATTCAAGATCCTCGACCGGAAAAAAACCATCATTGATTTCAATTCCCGCTGGCTGGGAAAGCTGACGAGTTTTGACATCATCAACCTGACCGCAAAATACACGGTGGCCCGTATCCTGGAGAGGGATGACTTCTCCAACCGCCTGAAAAAAGGCCAGCCCATATTCGCCCATGAACTCCTCTACCCGCTCATGCAGGCCTATGATTCCGTGGCGCTGGAAGCGGATGTGGAGCTGGGGGGGACCGACCAGAAATTCAACCTCCTCGTCGGGCGTGATATCCAGAGGGAATTCAACCAGGAACCTCAGGTGGTCATGACCATGCCCCTGCTGGAAGGCCTGGATGGTGTGGAAAAGATGAGCAAGACGCTCGACAACACTGTGGGTATCACGGAGCCTCCTGGAGAGATTTTCGGAAAAATCATGTCCATCTCGGATCCATTGATGTTCCGTTACTACGAGCTCCTCACTGATGAACCTCTCTCCCAGGTTGAAAAATGGAAGAAGGAGGCCAAGGAAGGGCGGGTCAACCCCAGAGACCTCAAATCACGACTGGCCCGGTCGATAGCGGCTGATTTCTGGGGAGAGAGGGAGGCGGAGAAAGCCGCAGAAGAATTCGAGAGAGTATTCAAGAACAAGGAACTCCCCACGGAGATCGAAGAGATCGCGGTCAAACCCGCAAAGACACTGCTGGTCGATCTATTAGTCGACAAGAACATCTTCTCCTCCCGAGGCGAAGCCAAAAGAGTCATCCGTCAGGGCGGGGTGTACCTGGATGGACAAAGGATCGAAGATATCCAGTTGAACATAGACATGAAAAAACAGAGCGAGTCCATCCTGAAAATAGGCAAGAAAAAATTTTACAGATTGAAGAAAGTATAGGGGCTCATCTTATCACATTCAGATCACATCAGGGAACGCTGAAGATATTCGCCGGGATTAATAAACATCGGAAACCGCTGACCCGGGAGGGGTGCTCAATCCAAAAGACATCTGTCATCCTTTCAGGACAAAACAGTACAGAAAAATTCTCCCCTAACCCTGAGTTTTAATGGTATGTTTTTTGCAGTGAAACAAGCGATGAAGCTCAAACTGTTTTGGACGGTCATCCTTCTTGCTTTCCTCCCCGCGTTTGTCCTGGCCTCCCCAGAAAAAGAGGTCATCCTGGGAATCGGAGGAGGGTATTCTCTCTGCCCGGAGGAAGCGGCCCGGCATTGGAGACTCGATTGGGCGCCCGGTCAGATCTACTTCGAAGAACATCTGCAGCTGACATATAGCTTGAATCTCAATATCCAGTATTTCTTCAACAAAGACATAGGCGTGAAACTGGAATACCAATACCAGAGAGGCAGCTATTTTTCCCATTTGGAATGGTACAGCGAATGGCTGCCTGATGCGATGGGGGGAATTATTTACCTGGATATTGACCATATCGAGGAACCCAACACACAGCCGTGGAGCATCTCCTCCATCAGCGTGTCTTTAGTGGCTGCCCAGAGGCGCTTTCTGGAACGCAGACAGTTTCCCTATGGTTTTGTCGGAGCCGGATTCTACGTATTGGGGGGAGACCGGGAACTGGTCCTGGACCGAATCCGGCTGGGGCCGAGCCGAACGGGTTGGCTGATGAAGATCGGAGGAGGCATCAAATACAGGCTGAGCCGGTCGCTCAGGCTCAACGTCAGGATCTATGGAGAGGCGATCTGGAACCAGTCAGCATACAGCAGGGGTACGGGCTCTCTCTATGCCGGAACGCTACAATTCAGCAGCCG
>SOIA01000165.1 GCA_004378665.1 Candidatus Aminicenantota bacterium | reverse complement strand
CCATTTTCTGTCCGTTCTGTGGAATTATAGAGAAGGAGAAACGGGGTGTCAATTCCAACCTGGGATAACAAATCCGAAAGCGAACTTGCTTAACTTTTAGAAAAAGTGGTAATATTGAGGAAAATTTTGTGGAGGAAGCCATGGGAAAACAGCCGAGCACAAAAAAACACATGAGCTTTGTTCTCATGATAATCTTCCTTGTGTGTTCAGTCAGCCTGTTCTTCGCTGGCAAGGGGCCGAGTATAAAATTCGAAAAGGATGCGATAGATTTTGGCAAGGTTAAACAGGGAAAGATGCTGACCTATGTCTTTAAATTCAAGAATGAGGGCGATGCAACTCTGTCGATCAAAAGGGTGAGGACGTCCTGCGGCTGCACTGCGGTTGTTTTGAAAAATAAAGAAGTCTCTCCTGGCAAAACAGGGGAGATCAAGGTGACATTCAACACCAAGGGCTATTCGAATAAAGTCTCCAAGTACATCTATGTGGACTCCAACGACCCGGGACACCCGAGCAAGAAGCTCACCGTTTCCGCTCAGATCGAGGTTCCCCCTCAGCCCAGGATCGCTCTGGACCGGTACTCTCAGGACTTGGGTCTGTTCCTGGCAGAGGAAGAGATCAGGACGAAGACAAAGATCAAGAACATCGGAGAGCTGGAGCTGGAGGTCAGCTGCTCGCACAAGGATGCCGCGTTTTATTCCGGGGGAAAGAAGGTGTCTTTTCCGCTGAAGATCCGCGCAGGAAAAGAGACAGAAGTCGAGGTCAGGATTCCCCCGCGCAAGAGAAAAGGGATGATGAGGGAATACATCTTGATGAAGTCCAATGATCCCAGGAGGCCGACCCTCTCTTTTTACTTAAGCGGCTATGTCATCTCCAAAGAGCAGTTGAAGGACCTTTTCGCGAAATACAAAGATATTCTGGATTAAGGACCTGAATGGCTCAAATGAAAGGATGAGTGAAGAATGATTCTTTTCGCAAATTTCCTCAACGCTGTGGCCCGTGTCCTCCATATCGTCTTGATCCTCTACATGTGGATCGTTATTTTCCGGGCAGTCCTCTCCTGGGTCAAGGTGCCCTCCCTCTATCCTGTGACGGTCGTCCTGCACAATCTGACAGAGCCGGTCATGAAGCCTTTTCGAAAGATTATTCCTCCGAGCGTGCTGGGAGGGATCGATGTCTCTCCGATCATCGTCATTCTTGTCATCCTGTTCGTGGATTCATTCCTCGTGAAATCCATTTCCCTCTATGCTCAGCAGATGCTGAGGGAGAGCGCAACGTATTTTTGATAAATTCTCGTCTACTCTTGCTTGCGGAACTGCGGGTTGGAAGTCAAAGACAAAATTCACTTGAATGTCAGAGTGCAGCCTCGTGCGCGAAAGCCTGGAGTGGAAAAACTGGATACAGGAGAATATAAGGTCCGTGTGCACGCTGCCCCAACAAAGGGAGAAGCCAACCGGGAAGTCGTGGAGAGACTGGCCTCCCATTTCGGTGTTCCGCGCTATGGAGTGAAGATCGTCCGGGGATTGAAATCCCGCAAAAAGGCAGTCGTGATCGAGATGAACACGAAGGGATAGGAAAAGGATGGAGAAATACAATCTTGTGAGTTTCGCCGGGATATTTATCCTGGTCGGGTTTGCCTGGCTGTGTTCGAACAACAAAAAAACCATCAACTGGCGGGTGGTTTTTTGGGGGATTGCACTGCAGCTCTTTTTTGCGGTCTTCATATTTTGGGTGCCGATCGGTGCCAAGTTCTTTTTGTTTGTGAACAAAGTTGTTGTCGTGGTTCTGGAGAGTGCGACAGCCGGAACAAAGTTCCTTTTTGGCCGTCTGGCGTATCCTCCCGGAACAATGACCGAAGCGGGAGAACCGTCCCTGGGACATATACTGGCCTTCCAGGCCCTTCCCACAATAATCTTTTTCGCCGCGGTGATCGGGGCTCTGTATTATTTGAGAATCATGCCCCTTCTGATCAGGGGTTTTTCTTATGTATTCACCCGGCTGATGCGCATCAGCGGAGCGGAGTCGCTGTGTGCTTCGAGCAATATTTTCGTCGGTGTCGAATCGGCTCTGGTGATTCGGCCTCACCTGAAGGAGATGACAAAATCTGAACTTGTGACCATCCTCTCTGCTGCGATGGGAACTATCGCCTCCACTGTGCTCGCCATGTATGTCTTTTTCCTCCATGAACAGCTTCCGACCATAGCGGGACATCTGATTTCCGCCTCTTTTCTCTCCGCGCCTGCGGCCGTAGTCATGGCCAAGCTCCTCTACCCTGAAACGGAGACGCCCAAGACTCTGGGAGTGGATGTGAAGCCCCATTACGAGCGCGAGGATAACCTGATCATGTCCATCGTCGGCGGAGCCAACAGCGGGTTGCGGTACCTGGGAGGGATCGTGGCTCTCCTCCTGGCTTTTATCGGGATCGTAGCCCTGTTTGACCTGGTCCTGGGATGGTTGGGGGGCAGTCTCAACAACTGGTTCGGCTGGAATTTCGAGTGGAGTTTAAGTGCGATCCTCGGCTATATTTCCTATCCGTTCACTCTTGTGTTGGGAGTTCCTCCGTCCGACGCCCTTGAGATCTCCAGGCTCATCGGGGAGAGGACTGTGGTCACCGAGCTTGTTTCTTATCAGCATCTCTCCCAGCTCCTGGCAGATGGAGCTCTTTCGCATCCGCGTTCAGCCATCATCGCTTCTTATGCGCTCTGCGGTTTCGCTCATATTGCCTCGCTGGCTATATTCATCGGGGGAATCGGGGCTCTGGTCCCTGAGCGGCTGAAGGACCTTTCGCGGTTGGGATTCAGGGCGCTTTTGGCCGCGACACTTGCCTGCCTTTTGACGGGAGCTGTGGCCGGAGCTTTCTTCACGAAAGGTTCAATTCTTCTCGGCGGATAATAAATAGTGTCATTGCGAGCGCAGCGTGGCAATCCCATAAGAAGAAAGTGTCATTGCGAGGAGCACAGCGACGTGGCAATCTCGAAAAGTGAAATGAACTCATATTATAATCCCTTATCATAAAATTGGGAAAAGC
>SOIA01000178.1 GCA_004378665.1 Candidatus Aminicenantota bacterium | reverse complement strand
GTGGAACTTGAACTTGATCTGATTTTTCGCGCTTTCCAGATAATCCAGGGCAAAGAGCTGGGATTCACCAAGAAAATCTTCCTTCGAGAAATTGAAACTCCTCACATCTTTGAGGAGATTTTTTGCCTCTCTTTGCACGAGGGACACGTTTTTCGCATCCAAGGTGACAAAGATCAGAATGGCCCCTCCGTACTTGAATGCTCCATACCTCATCCAGGTGTTGTGGATGAGGTTTCTCCTTCCCCGCAGGCGCGCGTTGAGTATCGGGCTCACTCCGCCTGCCAGGATTTCGACCAGGACATCAATGCTGTATTGCGAAAGATGGTTGAAATCAGGGCCGGTCATCCCGATCAAAAGGTAGGCCTGGCTGATGTCCATCTCCTGTTTGACTTCCACGGATTTATCCAGAGAGCGGACTTTTTCAAAACTGCGTTCAGTTTCCGTCCCCTTTTTTATCCCCCCGAAGATCTCTCTGATCTTGTGTTCCATCTCTTCGATTTGAAAATCTCCCACAACGGCCAAAGTGCAGTTCTGGGGAATGAAGAAATTTCGATAGAATTCCTCCAGCTGCTCTGCAGTGGCCGACTCGATAACCTCCTTTTTTCCGTAGACCGGTTTTTGATAAGGATGATTTTGGAATAGATTCTGGTAGACGAGGGCTGTGGCGTGTTTTACCGGATCATCCTGCACCTGGCTGATCTCCTCGAGGATCACCTTTTTCTCATCATCAAGATCATCCTGGTTGATTTTCAAGTTGAACAGTATTTCCTTTTGGTTTCTGAGCGCAAAGTCCGCATGCTCAGAAGGAAGGGATATTTCGAACACAGCCAGGTCCATCCCTGTGTGTGCGTTGAAATAAGCGCCATGGCGGCGTATATCCTGGCTGATCTGAGTGCCGCTCCTGAGCTCAGTTCCCCTGAACAGAATGTAATGCTCGAGGATATGGACTAACCCGCTCGTCTCCTCGGATTCATCTTTTGTCCCCAGGTTCACGGCAACCACACAATTGATCAGCGGAAGAGAGTGCTTCTCAACGAGAAAAACCTTGAACCCGTTCTCCAACTCGAATTGCTTGGTCTGTATATCCTCTTGAGCGTTAGCGAAAGGGAGAAGGAGCAGAAAAACAAGAAGAGTGAATGCTGCGATTTTATTTTGGATGTTGAGTCCTGCGGCAGGAGACTTTTGACTCATGAAGTGTTTTGTCAAAGGAGAAGGATTCAATGTGTGAACTTTCAAGGTTGAGCTCCAAGAAATGTGTTTTCGAACTGACTGACCTCCTTCTCGTCTCCCAAGACGAGGAGAATATCACCTCTCTCCAGTTTGATATCAGGGGAGGGATTGAACACGATGTCTTCACCCGGTTTTTTTACAGCGACCACGATGACGTTGGCGGTTTTTCGTATATCGCATTCCTTGAGTGTGCGGTCGATCAGGCATGAATCTTTGGTCACCGCAAATTCCTCGATGTACAGTGCAATCTCTTTTCTTCGGATAATCAGGTCCATGAAATCCACCAGTGTGGGGCGGATCAGACCCTGCGCGATTTTCAGGCCACTCAGTTTGAAGGGACTGACAACTCTATTCGCTCCGATCTGGAGAAGTTTCCGTTCCGCCTCCTCATCCAGAGCCTTGGCAAGGATGAAGAGTGAGGGATTGAGGAGTCTGACAGTCAGGATGAGGTAGAGATTATCAGCGTCAGTCGGAAGGAGGGCCGCCAGGCCTTTTGCTTTCTTGATGCCCGCTTCACTCAGGGTCTCTTCATGAGAGGCATCGCCCTGGATGGAAAAACCTTTAGGAGTCGTCTTTATGAGTTTCAACTTCTCTTCATTATTGTCGATAACCACAAAGGGCACGTTCTCCTCTTCCAGCCTTTCTCTCACCTCTTTTCCCATCCGGCCGTGGCCGCAGATGATGTAATGGTCTTTCAAGTGTCCAAGTTTTTTTTCCATCCTTCTTCTCCGTAAAAATTTGTAGATTCCCCCTTCGTAGACGATTTCAGCGAGTTTGGTGAGAACGAACAGGACTGCTCCCACTCCACCTAAAATGATGAAGATGGTGAATATTCGCCCGGCAGGGGAGAGGGCATGAACTTCTTTGAAGCCGACTGTGAAGATCGTGATGACAGTCATGTAGAGGCAGTCCATGAAGGGCCATTTTTCGATGAGATGAAAGCCGATAACGCCGATAAAAATCATGAGGAGGATGAGCAGCAGTGGTCTCCACAGCTTAATCCACATCTTAATTCAATCTTACAATAATGGATTGAGGGAGGCAAGATTGACAAATAAATGGAGTCATGTCTACATTTACTTTCAGAAATATGAGATTTTTGGGATAATAGAAAAAGAGTTTTCCCAGTTTGAATAAAACAGGAGGATAAAACAATGAGTCATCATTGGCTGATCCAACAGATGGTTTATATGAGCCTGGTCGTCTTAATTCTGGCTGGATGCGCTATTCCATTATTGGCTAAAACAACCCAACCTGAAGAACAAATAAAAAAAGACCCTGTGAACATAGTCTATCACCCCATTGGTGTATTCCATACTGAATTAACGCTTCAAACCGGAGCTCCTCGGCAGGGAATCCTTCAGCCTGAAAATAAAGGGACTATTGAGGTGTATCCTGAATATCAGGAGGCTTTGCGAGATCTTGAAAAATATGAATACATCATCGTAATCTATCATATGCATCTTTCTAAAGATTGGCATACTCCAGTGCGACCACCCAGCAGTTCACGTGCTTTTGGACTTTTTGCCACAAGATCTCCAAATCGTCCAAACTCTATCGGTTTGAGTGTAATAAAACTCGAAAAGGTTGAAGGGAATATCCTCCATCTGAGTGGCATTGACGCATTTGATAAAACACCCGTCCTGGATATCAAACCCTGGCTTCCTTCAATTGATTGTCCCGGTGGAAAAATAAATCTGGATATTGAGGAAAAAATTGGATTGAAAAAGAAGAAATAATCACTTGCATTTTTATGTAGTAATATTCATGAGAAATTGAGCCGGATGAGAGCCTGAAACCAAGGTCTCT
>SOIA01000323.1 GCA_004378665.1 Candidatus Aminicenantota bacterium | reverse complement strand
AGGGTACACGTTGAACGGGGCATATGCCGAATTCTCCGAGAGCATCAAAGGTTCCGTGGAGGCGGGGAAACTGGCTGATCTTGTGGTTCTCACTCAGAATATATTCGATATACCTCCTGAAGAGATCCGAAATACAAGAGTTCATATGACGATCGTTAGCGGAAAAATCGTCTTTAGGAAATAAACACGTTCAGATGATTTATTTATATTTTATCGCCCTGATCGCTTCTTTCGTCCTTCTGTTCAAATCCGCGAGTTTTTTTGTGGAGGCTGCTTCCGGCATCGCAAAGGCGTTTAACATTTCCAAGATGGTCATCGGGATTGTTCTTGTCGGGATGGCCACCACGGCTCCGGAATTTTTTGTGTCTGTTATTGCGGCCATTCGGGGGAAACCGGAATTCGCGCTGGGCAATGCTGTCGGATCAGTCATCTGTGATGACGGAATCGCTCTCGCACTGGCTGCCATCCTTGCCCCGACAGTGATCTATGTGAACTGCCGTGTGCTCAAAGTCGTCGGGGCTTTTCTTCTCTCGATCGATATTCTGGTCTATATCCTGGCAAGGAACGGTACGATCGGCCGCCTCGAAGGCGTTCTTTTTGTCCTGATTCTCTGCGTGTATTACATTTTCATACTCAAGAGAAAAGGCTTGCGGTTCGATAAAAACAGCCCGGAAACCCAAAGGATGGACTCAAAAGGCAAGAGCTCCGGGCCACGCATAAAGCCAGAGCTGAGGCGGTTTAGCCGATTGTTTATTATGGGACTCGGGGGAGTTGTGGTGACAAGTTCTGTGATTGTCTGGGCGGCCGAGCATATCGCAGAGCATTTTTCTATTTCCGAAACCATCATCGGACTGATTGTCCTTGCCATCGGAACCTCTCTCCCTGAAATAAGCACCTGCGTGACTGCGGCTGTCAAGGGAGAGGGAGAGATCGCTGTCGGGAACATCATCGGTGCAGACATCCTCAATGTTCTCTGGATCATCGGCGTTTCTTCGATCGTCAATCCGATCACTGTGGAATTGAAGGTGATGAACTTCACCTTCCCTTACATGATCTTGATCGTGTTGACCATGCTGGTGTTGATGAGGATCGGATGCCGGTTGGGGAAAATTAAAGGCTTGATCCTTTTCGCGCTTTATATCCTGTATCTCTTCCTGACTCTTAAACTCTTTATGTAAGATTACTCAAAGGGATTGCGTCTCAACATTAGTGCGAGAAGTCGCCTCTCAACATAAGTATTACTTGGTGTCGGCATATTTTATGAATAATTCAGGATAATTAAGAAGAGATTTCTAATATTGAGACGCGATCCCAAAGTTTTTTAATTTTTTTTGATATTTTTTTCCGTTATTATTGCCCTCGGAAGATTAACTTGCTAATATAATCTGTCCTGTAAAACGCAGGAGGAAAACATGAATGTTGGTGTCCTCAATGAAGGATGTAAGATTGAAAACAGAGTGGGTTTGAATCCGAGTGGAGTCTCGCTATTAGTCGAGCACGGAAACACGGTTTACGTGCAGGCTGGAGCGGGATTAAAATCCGGATACAGCAACGAAGAATACAGTGATCTCGGAGGAAAGATTGTTTTTACCAAAGAGGAAGTCTTTGGCCGCTCGGATGTTGTGCTCAACATTTCTCCTCTGAATGAAGAAGAATGCCGGCTTGTGAAAAAAGACCAGATCTTATTCGGGTTTCATCATCTGGCCGTTTCCCGAAAAGCTCTTTTGGAGGAGCTTCTCAAAAAAAACGTTTCCATCATTGGCTATGAGATCGTTCAAGACGAGAATGGAGATCTTCTTTTCATTGAGAGTTTAAGTGAGATTGCCGGGCAGATGTGCCTGGCTATCTCAGGACAGTATCTTCAGACCAGTTTCGGCGGACATGGTGTGATCATCGGGGGAGTGGTGAGCGTTCCTCCCGCGACTGCTGTTGTGGTCGGGAGCGGTGTTCTCGCTCGAAGTGCTGTCAGAAGCCTGCTCGGAGCTGGAGCGCATACGATCGCGTTGGGCCGCTATATGGATAGACTGAGAGAGCTGGAAGAAATGACTTCGGGGAGGTTGATCACTCTGTTTGCCAGCAATTACAATCTGGCGCGGATGGTGAAGATCGCAGATATCCTGATCGGAGCCGTGCTTCGTCCCGGTGAAAAAGCTCCGATCATGATCACACGGGACATGGTCAAAAGCATGAAAAAAGGATCCCTGATCATTGACCTGGCAATCGATCAGGGAGGATGCATCGAGACAAGCCGCCTGACAACCCTGGAGCAGCCCACTTTCGTCGACGAAGGAGTCATTCATTACTGTGTTCCCAATATCACCTCCGCTGTAAGCCGCACTTCGACAAAAGTCCTATCCAATCTGGTCGCGCCCTGTCTCGTAGAGATAGGGGAGATGGGGATTGAGCAGACTTTGAAAGAGAAGCGGTCTCTCGCGCGGGGAGTTTATGTTTTTCGAGGGAATATTACCAAGAAAAATATCGCCGAAAGATTTGATCTGGATTACAAAGATATAAATTCTTATTTGTAAAGGTCAGTGGAGATGGAAAAATCTGTGGATGAATTAGAAAAAGATCAAAGGGAACTCATTCATGTCCTTCATGATGTCCAGGAAGAGTTCGGCTACATACCGGCTCAAGCGATCTCTCAGATATCCAAGCAGTTGAAAATTTCTGAAAGTGAGATATTCGGAGTTTTAACATTCTACAAAGCTTTCTCTCTCAAACCACGGGGAGAGCACCTGATCACCATCTGCGTGGGGACAGCCTGCCATGTGAGAGGAGCGCCCATGATTCTGGATGAATTCGAGAGAAAGTTGGGGATTAAAGCAGGAGAGACCTCCGAGGACAATCAGTTCACACTGGAGACTGTCAATTGCGTGGGCGCGTGTGCGTTGGGGCCTATCGCAATCGCTGATGGTGAGTACCATGGCCAGCTGAAGACAAGAAAGGTGGATAAGATCATAGATAAATTAATGAGCACAAAAAGGAACGGCTCTGACTGATGGAAGAATACAACGCGACTGAATTGGAAAAAATCAGAGAGGAAATTTCAGAATCCCGAAAGAAACGGAAAACATGTATCACAGTCTGTGGGGGAACGGGCTGCCATGCCTACGGCTGCCTGAAGGTAGCTCAGGCCTTTAAGGATGAGATCAAGAATCAAGGCCTTCAGGATTCGGTCGATGTGAGAACGACCGGGTGCCACGGTTTCTGCGAGAGAGGTCCGATCGTTGTCATTCAGCCGAAGGGAGTGTTCTATCAAAGGATAAAACTCGAAGATATCAAAGAAGTCATCGCCGAGACGATAGTCGGCAAGAAGATCATCGACAGGCTCCTGTATGTTGACCCGAAAACTCAAGAAAAGATCGTCCGTGAGAAAAACGTCCCCTTCTATAAAAAGCAGAAACGGATCATTTTCGGGAATAACGGCTTTATCGACCCCACCGATATCAGAGATTACATTGCGCTGGATGGATACAGGGCGTTAACCAAGATTCTTTTTGATATGACTTCAGAAGAGGTCATCGAGGAGATCATAGCTTCAGGCTTAAGAGGAAGAGGGGGGGCAGGTTTCTTGACCGGGAAAAAATGGGAAATCTGTCATGACGTCAACTCTGATGTGAAGTATGTCATCTGCAATGCAGACGAGGGAGACCCGGGAGCTTACATGGATCGAAGCCTTTTGGAAGGCAATCCTCACAGTGTCATTGAAGGCATGATCATCGGGGCCTATGCGATCGGCGCCTCTGAAGGCTACATTTATGTTCGGATGGAATATCCCCTTGCTGTGAAAAACGTGACCAGGGCTATCACCGAAGCGAAAAAGCTCGGCTTGCTCGGTGAATCCATCCTCGGCTCTGAATTCGGGTTCGATATACATGTCTTTAGAGGAGCCGGGGCTTTTGTTTCCGGCGAAGAGACTTCCCTGATGGCGTCCATAGAAGGAAAGCGTGCTTTCCCCAGGCAGAGGCCTCCATTCCCTGCTCAAGAAGGGTTGTGGGGCAAACCGACCAATATCAATAATGTGGAGACATGGGCGAATGTCCCGCTGATCATAAATAAAGGCGCGGAATGGTATTCCAAGATAGGGACTCGAGGGAGCAAAGGAACAAAAATATTCTCTCTTGTCGGCAAGATCAACAATACGGGCCTGGTTGAAGTGCCGATGGGAATGACTTTGAAAGAGATCATCTATGATATCGGAGGCGGAATTAAAGACAACAAGAAATTCAAGGCTGTCCAGACCGGTGGTCCCTCCGGAGGCTGTATCCCGGCCGAGATGCTGGATCTCCCGATTGACTTCGAGACTTTAACCAAGGCGGGCTCGATGATGGGTTCGGGCGGAATGATCGTCATGGATGAGGACACGTGTATGGTTGATGTGGCTCGATATTTTCTTGATTTTACGCAACAAGAGTCATGCGGCAAGTGTGTCCCGTGCCGGATCGGAACCAAGCAGCTTGTGGATATTTTAACTCACATCACCCAAGGAAAGGGAGAAGAGGGAGATGTAGAGAAGTTAGAGGATTTAGCCAAGACCGTTAAAGAGGGGTCCCTTTGCGGATTAGGACAGACAGCTCCCAATCCTGTCCTGACAACGATTCGGAATTTTAAGGATGAATATGAGGCCCATATCCGGGATAAGAGTTGTCCTGCCCTTGTGTGCAAGGAATTGATTATCTATCACATCGAGCCGGAGAAATGTGTCGGCTGTCTTCTGTGTTTGAAAAACTGTCCTGTTGAGGCCATCAGCGGCGAAAGGAAGAAAGTTCACATCATCGATCAGGACCTGTGCATCAAGTGTGGAGCATGCTTGGAGGTCTGCCCTCCAAAAGTCAGTGCTGTATCCAAGTACACCGGCAAGAAAAGAGACAGAATTCTCAAAAAGTCCAGCCAAAAGAGCAAAAAATGAAGATCATCATAGACGGAAAAAGAATCGAACTCGATGACAAAAAGACAATTTTAGAGGCGGCCAGAGAGAATGGCATCTCCATTCCTTCTCTATGTGATCACCAACGGCTATCTCCTTTCGCAGGATGCAGGCTGTGCATCGTTCAGATCAAGGGGAGGAAGGGCTATCCGCCCTCCTGCAGCACCTACGCTGAGGACGGCATGGAGGTCAAGACAAAGACTCCCAGCCTTCAGAGGTTAAGAAGAGAGATCTTAGAGCTGATCCTGTCTGAGCATCCGAATGCCTGCCTGATCTGCACCGAGAAAGAGAATTGTGACGAGTTCAAATCCACGATCCGGAAAGTCGGGGAGACAACAGGTTGTGTCCTCTGTCCAAACAACGGGCACTGCGAGCTTCAGGATGTTGTGGATGCCTTAAAAGTGGATAAAGTCCGGTTCCCTTCTGTTTACCGCGAACTGGAGATCAAGAAAGAAGACCCGTTTTTTGACCGCAACTACAACTTGTGCATTCTCTGCGGAAGATGTGTCCGGGTCTGCCACGAAGTGAGAGGCGCTTCGACGCTTTCATTCACGTACAGAGGATCTCAGGCTGTCGTAGGAACTGTGCTGGATCGTCCCCACCTTGAATCAGGCTGCCAGTTTTGTGGGGCCTGCGTGGATGTTTGCCCCACCGGCGCATTATCTGAGAGAGCTTTGAAGTACGAAAGCCTCGCAGACGACACGGCAGCAACGATATGTCCTCTCTGCAGCATGGGGTGCAAACTCGAGGTTGAGTCGAAAGACGGAAGAATACTGAGTTCAAGGCCGGCCCCGGAGGGGGGCGTGAATCGCGGACAGGTGTGTGTGAAAGGCCGGTTCATGATCAAAAACCTTGTTCACAGTCCTCGGAGAATCCTCAAGCCGATGATCAGAAAGGATAAGGAACTCGAAGAAGTGACATGGGATGAAGCTCTCGATTTTGTGGCGTGCAGGTTGAAGAAATACAAGGGCAAAGAAGTGGCACTGGTCGCTTCCTCTCAGGTCACGTGTGAAGACAATTTCATCCTCCAGAAGTTCTCCCGAGCCGCATTGAGGACAGAAAACATCGCAAGCCCTGTCAGCGTTTCCCCTTTATCCACTTACAGGGAATTGGTTCAGGAGCAAGGCCTCAAAGCCGGCCTGAATTTCAGGATAGAGGATATTTCGAAAGCAAATGTCCTTTTTCTTTCCGGAGCTGACCTGCCTGTCTCTCATCCCATAGTCTGGTTGGAAGTGTTGAAGGCGGTGAAAGCGGGAGCGAAGCTTGTTGTTGCGAGTCCGCAGGAGCTTTCTCTCAATCGTTATGCATCCGTCTGGCTTCGAAACAAGCCAGGAACTGAGGTTGCTCTTTTCAGTTACTTATCAAAGGCTTTTCTTGAGAGTGAAGAGGATGGGGGGCATTCCCGGGTTGAAGGTTTTGGATCGTTTAAAAAATCTTTGGATAAACTCGACTTTTCTCAGGTTGCCCAAACGACCGGTGTGCCAAAGGAAAAATTCATGCAGACAGCCGAACTCCTATTGGAAGGAGAAACATCGGCTTTTCTTTTTGGAGCGGGCTTGACTCAAAATCCCTGGGGAGCTCAAAATTTGGCGGCGCTCCACAATTTAGCTCTCTTGAAAAGTGGGCGGCTTTACCCACTCGGTCTGGAAAACAACCTGAGAGGTGCTTTTGAGATGAATAATGGTCATTCGGATAAAGGATTATCCATTGATCAGGTCTTCCGCGCGGTGCATTCCGGGAGCATAAAAGCCCTGTATCTTGCCGGCCCTCTACCAGATTTACAGAAGGCCAAGATAGAGTTTTTGGTCATCCAGGGCAGCTTTATGAACGATAACATGGAAAAGGCGGATGCCGTACTGCCGGCTGCGACATTTGCGGAAACGGACGGAACGTTTGTCAATGTGGAAGGAAGGATTCAGAAATTCCAGAAAGTGATAGGGCTTTCCGGAGAAGCCCAGCCCGATTGGTGGATTACTTCTCGATTGGCCAAAAAAATGGGTCATGAGGGCTTCGGTTATAAGAATCAGGCTGCGGTCATGAAAGAGATCAGTAGAGACATTCCCGGTTTTTCGAAGATCTCAAACACAAAACTGGACAATGACGATGAGGTCTTTGTTCATGAAGAGGTGAAAGGAAAAGAGAAGTTTATTCCTTTCAAACCAGTTCTTGCTCCAGAGGAAACCGGTCAAAAATATCCCCTCCTCATGTCTGTCGATTACAACCTGGATTATTACCGAAACCTTGCCCTCACGCAGGAATCAAAAGGTTTGAGAATGATCAGGGATTCCAGATGGATCAAGATATCTCCCGAGGATGCGAAAAGGTTAAAACTGAATGATGGGGATACCGTAGTGGTTGATTCTGTTTCAGGGAAGACCCAAGGTCGAGTGAGGATCTCAGGGGCTCTGCCGAAAGGAGTCGTCGGAGCAAACTTTCTCTGGAATGAAGATTCTGATTTTTCTCTGGTTCCTCTGTCTTTCTCTTCATCGTTCAAAAACCATATTCTGAATATCATTCCCGTGAAAATAAAGAGAGGAAAGTGATGGTAAAGATTTTACGGAGAGAGCGGCTCGTTCCCAATATCCATCTTCTTGAAGTGGAGGCTCCTGAAGTGGCCCGGAAATGCAGGCCCGGTCAGTTTGTGATCATCATGCCGGATGAACGGGGCGAGAGAATTCCTTTGACCATAGCGGATTGGGATGTGAAAAAAGGTTCAGTCACATCTGTTTTTATGATCGTGGGGACTTCGACGCACAAGCTTTCGCTGCTCAATGCGGGAGATGAGGTGCCTGTTTTTGTCGGCCCTTTAGGGAAGCCGTCCGAGATAGAAAAATACGGAACCGTTGTTTGTGCGGGAGGTTGTTTCGGCATCGCTGCGATTTACCCGATCGCCCGGGCTTTAAAAGAGGCGGGGAATAAGGTTGTGACTCTTTTGGATGTCAAGGCCAATTATCTTCTTTACTGGGAAGATAAGCTCAAAGCCGTGAGCGATGAGTTTTATGTTTCTGCGCGAGACAGCTTCTTCGACTGCAAAGATTACATCCCCAAGACTTTGAAGAGTGTTGTCAAAAAAGAATCTGGAATCAATAGAGTCGTCTCCATCGGCTGCACGTATTTGATGTACACGTGTTCTGAGGCGACAAAATCGCTCGGAATAAAGACCATGGTCAGCCTGAATCCGATCATGGTGGATGGAACCGGAATGTGCGGAGCCTGCCGTGTGACCGTGGACGGGAAAACAAAATTTGCCTGTGTGGATGGTCCGGATTTTGATGGACATCTGGTGGATTGGGAAGAGCTTTTTACCAGGCGCAAGGCCTACTTTGAGGATGAAGTCCAGTCCCTGTGTCACTGGGAAAGAAACCAATTTCCATAGAGGTTTGAGAGAGAAGAGATAAGAAGATGGCAGAAAAAAAGGAAATGCCTGCTGAGCTCAAAGAAAAACTCAGGGCGGAATTCAGTAAAGAATGGCGGAAGGAGCTGCGGAAATCCATTCCTGTTAAGGAAAGGATGAAGATTGAGCGTCAGAAAATGCCCGAACGGAATCCGGAAGTCCGAAACTTGGATTTTAATGAAGTCAACCTGGGGTTAGACGCTAAAGCGGCTATGAAAGAAGCTCAGAGATGTCTGGACTGCGCCAATCCTCAATGCGTGATGGGCTGTCCGGTTGGGATTGATATCCCCTCTTTTATCAAATGGATAGAAATAGGCGATTTCGTCAAGAGCATCCGCAAGATGAAAGAGACCAACAGCCTCCCGGCCATCTGCGGCCGTGTCTGCCCTCAAGAGACTCAATGCGAAGCCCTGTGCACCACAAAAAAAGCAACAGGAGTTCCCGTGGCTATCGGAAACCTGGAAAGGTTCATTGCCGACTACGAGGGAGAAAACGGGAAAATGTTTGTTCCGGAAATCCCGCCTCCAACCGGCCGCAAGGTCGCCATAATCGGCGCAGGCCCCGCAGGCTTGACCGTGGCCGGAAACCTGGCCAAACAGGGCCATCAGATCACTATTTTTGAAGCGCTCCATGTGGCTGGAGGTGTGCTGGTCTACGGGATCCCGGAATTCAGGCTGCCGAAAAAAGACCTTCAAGCTGAGGTGGAATACCTTGAGAAATTAGGAGTCGAGATAAAAACAAATTTCGTTGTGGGCTTGACGGCGACGCTCGAAGATTTGAAGAAAAAGGGGTATGATGCCTTTTTTGTCGGAACAGGTGCGGGACTGCCGAATTTTATGAGGATCCCTGGAGAGAACCTGGTCGGCATCTACTCGGCGAATGAGTATTTGACCCGCGTTAACCTGATGAGAGCCTATGATTTTCCGGAATACGATACACCCGTGTATCTTGGAAAAAATGCCGTTGTGTTGGGCGGCGGGAACGTGGCCATGGATTCTGTCCGGGTGGCCAAGAGACTCGGCGCAGAGACATCGACTATTGTCTACAGACGTTCGCGGGTGGAAATGCCGGCCCGAGTCGAAGAAGTTCATCACGCGGAGGAAGAAGGAATAAAGTTCCATTTCCTGACAACACCGACGAAGTTCATCGGGGACGAGAAGGGCCGCGTCAAGGCCATGGAGTGTATACAGATGGAACTCGGAGAACCGGACTCGTCCGGCAGGCGTCGGCCGATCCCTATAAAAGGTTCAGAGTTTATCATGGAAGTTGACATGGTCGTGGTGGCCATCGGGAACAGTCCGAATCCTTTGATCCCCCAGACAACTCCTCAACTCGAAGTGGGAAAGTGGGGGAATGTCGAAGTCGATTGGGACACCATGGCCACAAGCATGAAAGGCGTTTATGCAGGAGGAGATATCATTCGAGGAGGAGCCACGGTCATTCTGGCTATGGGAGACGCACG
>SOIA01000057.1 GCA_004378665.1 Candidatus Aminicenantota bacterium | reverse complement strand
TCTTGTAATTTTTTTTGCATTATGATTTTATTTTATATAATAATAGTAGAAATCCAAGATGGAACACATAGGACATCACCTCAAAGAGATTCATTTCAAAAAAGAGACCGGGTGTCTTGTCTATAAGCAGAAGGAACTCCAGAAATACCTTTTCTTCCAGAAGGGAGTTTTAGTCATGGTCAAGACAACTCATCCTCATGAGCTTCTGGGGGAAATCTTGCTCAAACTGGGGAAGATCTCTGTTGACACCTTTAGGAAAATCGACCAGTTCATCGACCCGACACAAAGCCTTGGAAAAACACTGATCAAGAAAGGCCTTCTCACCAAAGAAGATTTGAATGACGGCTTGATGTTTCAGATGAGAGAAGTCACCTTGAACATTTTCCCGCTTTTTGACGGAAAGTATGATTTTCAAGTGCGGAGCGATCTCAGCCGGAAGAGATTCGAATACAAAATGAATGTGCGTGACTTGATCGAAGAAGGCATCAGGCGGATGGACTACAATCCTGAATTGGAAAAGTCCATGAAGACTAAAATTCCAGTTTACAGGAAAAAAGACTGCCTGGACCGTTTGACGAACGAAGAAAAACAATTGTTAAGATCAATTGACGGCAAATCTTCAGCAGAAAAGCTTTTCCATGCCTCTGACTCCGCTGCGGAGTTTTTCTGGAAAAGCTTCTATCTCTTTTACTGCTTGAATCTCATCGATGTCCAAGAGGCTGGAGTTGAAGAAGAGGCCCCGGTCAAAAAAGAGAAGCCCAAAAAAGCGGTTCCCCTGGTGCGAAAGAAGGAAAAAAAGGTTGCTGTACCAGAAAAAGAGAAAGTGAAGAAAGAAAAAGTCCGGGAAGAAATGAAGCCAGAGAAGCTTATTGAAGAGGAGAAAGAGAAGCCCCCGAAACCTGTGGACGATAAGGCACAGAAGAAGATAGACGAGCTGGAGGCGTTAAACAAAGAGATCGAGTCCATGAATTATTATCAAATTTTAGATTTACCCCGGGACGCGGCTCAAAAGGAGATCAAAAAAGCTTATTTTGAAATGGCACGCAAGTATCATCCGGACCGGTTTGATCGAGATCTTCCCAAAGATGTAAGAGGGATGGTTGAGGAAATGTTCGGTCACATCACCAGAGCCTTCCAGACCCTCAACAATGAAAAAGAAAAACAGGAATATGATGAGAAGCTGGATTCTCCGGCTGAGGTGGACAGAAAAGAATTGGACAAACAGGCGGATGTGAAATTCCGCCAGGGGAAGGGTCTGTACAACCGTGGGAAATACGAAGAGGCTTTGGTTTATTTTGAAGAGGCCATCAGGATAAAGAGCAATAAAGCGAATTATTTTTTGTATCTCGCAATGGCTGAGTCCAAAGTTCCCTCATTCCATGAGAAAGCCGAAGAAGACTTTCACAAAGCCATTGAACTCGAACCCTGGATGGCGCAGGGCTTTGTGGCTCTGGGTGAATTTTATGATGAAGAAGGACTTTCCGTTAAAGCTAAAAGACAGTTTAAAAAAGCTTTGGATATCGATCCCGAACATAAGGGTGCTCTCAAAGCTTTAGGTTTGACTGAAAAGCCTGAGAAAAAAGGATTGAAGGGAATAATCTCTTTTGGAAAGAAGAAAAAGAAGAAAAGTTAATCTCTCCCGACAAGCTTTGAGAATTCTTTTTCCCCCAGAATCGGGATTCCCAATCTTTGAGCTTTTTCGAGCTTAGTTCCAGGAGATTCGCCGACCACAATATACGTCGTTTTTCTGCTGACCGAAAACGTCACCACTCCTCCCAGGTTTTCGATGATCTCTGCGGCTTCCTCCCTTGTCAACTCTGAAAGCTTGCCGGTGAGGACAAAAGTCTGCCCGGCCAGAGGAAGTTCAGCCGGTTTGGTCGTTTCCTTATGGGAGAAGATTAGACCAGCGTCTTTCAGTTTATTCATGAGTTCGATATTTTCGGGCTGCTTGAAAAAGAAAACAACGCTTTCAGCCACTTTGAGCCCCACATCTTCAACATCAATTAGCTCTTCTAAGGACGCCTTGGACAGGATCATCATATCTTTAAAGCGGGCAGCCAGAGCTTGGGCTGTCCGCTCTCCCACGTATCTTATCCCGAGGGCAAAGACCAGCCGCGACAGGTCTCTGGCTTTTGAACCTTCGATCTCATCCAACAGGTTCTGAGAGCTTTTCGGTCCCATTCTTTCGAGTTTTTCTAAATCTTCAAGCATCAATGAGTAGAGGTCCGGAATAGTCCTCACGAGTTTTTTACCCAGGAGCTGGTCGACCAGGGCTTCTCCCAGACCTTCTATGTTCATGGCCCTGCGCGATGCAAAATGCAGGAGGGATTCTTTCAGCTTTGCCGGGCAGGAGGGATTCTCACAGCGCGAAATCGCTTCGCCTTCTGGTTTGAAGACTGAAGAACCGCAAACAGGACATTTGGTCGGAAAAACGTAAGGAGTTTCTTTGCCCGTGCGCCTCTCTTTCATCACAGAGACGACCTTGGGGATAACATCTCCGCTTCGTTCGATGAGAACATGGTCTCCTGTTCGGATGTCTTTTCTCTTGATCTCGTCTTCATTGTGAAGGGTCGAGCGACTGATTGTGATTCCCGAAAGTTGCACAGATTCCAGGATGGCAACAGGAGTCAAGGCTCCTGTCCGTCCGACCTGAATCTTGATGTCCTTAATCTGTGTTGTGGCCTGTCTGGCCGGAAACTTGAAAGAGATGGACCACCGGGGAAATTTAGCCGTGCTACCGAGAATGTTTTGCTGTCGAGTGGAGTCGACCTTGACCACAACGCCGTCGACATCATAATCCAGGCTGTCCCTCTTCTCGCTCCGTTCCTCCCAGAAGGAGACAACCTCTTCCAGAGAAGAACAAAGCTTGGAGTGAGGATTGATTTTGAAGCCCAGTTCTTTAAGCTTCCGGAGGCTTTGCCATTGCTTTTTTTGTTCTTTCCCATCTGTAAGGATGGAGTAGAGGAACACATCCAGATGCCTCGAAGCCACTTCTTTGGGGTCAAGAAGACGGAGAGAACCAGCCGCCGCATTCCTCGGATTGGCAAAGAGCGGGTCGCCTTTTTTTGATCGCTCCTGGTTTATTTTATGGAAGGATTGAAAAGGAAGGAAAACCTCTCCCCTGACTTCAATCTCATGGGTTTCGCGGATCGTGAGAGGAAAGCTCCTGATTGTTTTCACGTTGAATGTCACGTCATCCCCTCTGAATCCATCTCCCCGGGTCACTGCCTGGACAAAGTTTCCTTCACGATAAATGACTGATATTCCCAAGCCGTCAATCTTGAGTTCAGCCACGTATTTAATTTTTTCTTTGGGAATGATTTTTTTGAGTCTCTCTTCAAAGTCCTTCAGCTCTTCGATGCTGTAGCAATTATCCAGGCTAAGCATGGGTGCGCTGTGTTCCACAGAGGCGAATCCAGAGATAGGCTGCTCACCAACTCTTTGAGTGGGAGATTCAGGTGTGATCAATTCGGGAAACTGCTTCTCGAGTGCTTCAAGCTCTTTCGCGAGCATGTCGAATTCGGAATCAGAGATTTGAGGATCATTATCGACGTAATATTTCTTTTCATGGTATTTAATATCCTCTCTTAATTTCTGGATCCTCTGTTTAGCCTGTTTGAGAGGAAGATGTCTTGTGCTCATGTTATCGTGGATAGGATGTCAGACTGGTTTCTCTCCGGAGCAAGTCTATGAGGATAATATAATAGACCCGTGAAAAGTTCAATTGACAGAAGAAGGGAAAAGGCCCTTTTTGGGACTGCCTCTTTTTTTACTGGCAGGTCTTATTTGGCTCCTATTCTTCGCTTGGTATCTTCGATGAGCTTGTTGAATTTGTCTAAGGCCGCTTTCTGTTTTGTCATAAGCTCTTCTACGTCCTTCTGTACTGCCTCGATATCCTGCTCCATGATCCTCATCATTCTTTTATCTGTATCGGACAGCTCATCGTCGTCCTTATCTCCGAATCTTTTGTTGTAATCTCCGGTCAACTCTTCAAGCTCTTTTGTATTTTTCTGGATTTCCTTGACTGTTTCGTTGTATTTAAGGTCCTTGTTGTAAGTGAAGTAGATAGATTCCGCGAGCTGCATGGCTTTTTTTGAGTTGGTCTGAGAAAGGAAGCTCGCCTCGAGAAGATATTTGATGGCATCGGGAGAGACAGAAGAGTCTTTTTCGGATTTGCCAGCCAGAATGATTCCGATGTTGTAGGCGACATCCCCGGTTTTCTGCTGGGCATAAGCTTGTTTATAGTACTTCAGAGCGTCGTCCTTCTTCCCGTTTCTGTGAAGAGTTTTAGCGTACAAATAGATGCTGGGATAATCCTTTAAAGCTGTCGCAGCGACCCGGAAAGCTTTCTCTGCATCTTTATAGAATTTGAAATCGTACAGGTTTTTTCCGACTCTTTTCAGGTCGGTGGCGATTTGGGGATTCTTTAGAATTTTATAGGAATTGAGATAGGATTCTAATGCGCCTCTCGGGTCTCTTCCCTTGTCAAGGGCTTGACCGTGGGTATAGTACCCGCTTCCCATAAATTGATTCCACTGAGCCGGAGAAGCAGCCCCTGAATCATTATCTTTATTGGATTTGGCGATTTGAATGACCTGCTGAGAGTAGTTTTTCGCTTTTTCCAAATTCTGGCCGCGCTGGCTGTAGATTGATGCAGTGGTTATTAAAACCCTGCATTTGGTGAAATCGTCCAGCCCACCGAGTGTCAGTGCTTTTTCCCCGTATTGGATAAGCTCTTCGGCAGTTTTTCCGGGGTAAGGGAACACACACAGTTCGGCACACGCATATTTTTCGTACTGGCTTCCTTTTCCTGCATTATTTTTAAGCCATGTCTTAAGGAGCTTGGCTTTCTGCACAGGATCTTTGCTGGCCATCGCTTCGATATAGGCCTGGTCGGATTCGCTTGTTTGAGCATACAGGGTCACGAAAGTGAAAAGAATGAGGATCAGTGCTGTCAAAGTTGTTTTTCTCATTTTTTTACCTCGTAAAAAAAATGTATGATATCTTGCGTTTGTTCGAATGTCATTTGATCCGATTTTTGAAAAGTTAAGTGTCTTTCCGATTAATATAATAGCAAAATCTGTGCCAAATTGAAAGAAACTGGGGTCGCATCTCAACATTCGACACTAATAAAGTTCCCAATATGAGACATTTCACACTGATAAGAAATTGGACAAAAAAAAGAGAGAAAAATGTCGAATGTTGAGATGCGACCCCTCCTTTATAACGCCATTTACTATTGTTCTTTCCTCGACTGTAATATAAAATATCCCCAAATGAGCCGCGTAAAGGAGAATTATCCTGAAGATTTCCTCGAGAATGTCAAAAAAACCTTGTTAACATCTGTTCCTCTTCGGGGATATTCCAACTTTAAAATCGGAGGCACAGCGGACTATTTTTTTGAAGCGGCCTTCAATCAAGAACTTGTGGATGCGATAATCTGTGTGCGGGAAGCTTCTGTCCCGTACTATATCATAGGAGGAGGATACAACCTTCTGTTTGATGATAATGGGTTTCGAGGTCTGATCATAAAAAATGGCGTAAAGGGAATACGGAAAAAAGAAGGCATTCCAGAGGTGGAAGCTTTCGCCGGTGCGTCCCTGGGGGATTTACTCCGTTTCTGTGAAGAGCATGGCCTGGGTGGGCTCGAATTCGCGGCCGGGATTCCGGGCACGGTAGGGGGTGCGGTTTTCGGGAATGCCGGGGCATTCGAGCAGAGCATCGGGGATTTCCTGAAGGAAGCCCTGTTGCTCGATGCTAAGGGCAGACAGGTTCAGGTCGGGAGGGATTATTTTGAGTTCAAGTATCGGCACAGTTTTCTCAAGGAAAAACATGATGTGCTTTTGAGTGCTGTTTTTGAACTTCGGGAAGAAGAAGGAAAAACAATCAAAGCTCTCATCGATGGAAACCTGGAAAAAAGAGAAAAAAAGCATCCTCCTCACGATCTACCGTGTGCCGGAAGCTATTTTAAAAATCCAGTCCTTTCCAGCGGGGAAAGAGTGCCTGCCGCGTATTTCCTCGAGAAAATCGGAGCTAAAAAGCTCAAAGTCGGAGGAGCTGCAGTGTATTCAGGCCATTCGAATTTCATCATTAACCAGGAGAACGCCTCGGCCCAGGATGTTGTTCAACTGGCCCAGGAGTTGAAACGCCGGGTGAAAGAGATGTTCGATGTTGAGCTCGAAGAAGAGGTTATTTTCCTTCCAGCAGGTCCTTCAACGCCTTGATTTTTTGTGCAGATAGCTTTTTTTCTCTTCTGGCTATTTCCAGAGCCAGAGACGCCAGACTCGTGTAGGTCTGATCATAAGGGGGGAATTTTCTCAAGGCCTCAAGATGTTTTTCCACAGATTCCCTATCCCCTCGAATCACAGGGCCGGTAAGGGAGGAACGGATGTTAAATTTTTTTACATTGTGTAAAGTCCCTTTGACAAGAGGAAATAAGACTTGAAAAGCCTGGTCTTCTGGAAGGTCTATCCGTGTGAGCAGGGAGGATGCCATGTCCAGGAGCACGACGAGAAAATTAGAGGCTATGCTGCAGGCCGCATGATAAACGGCTTTATCTTTGGCCTTGATGATCAAGGAGCGGCCGCCGAGCCTCTGGATGATTTCTTGAGACATTTTCAGAGCTTCGATTTCTCCCTCCAAACCAAAATAAATATTTTCAAACTGTTCAGGAGGGGATTTTTTATGAGCGAAGGACTGGATAGGATGGATGGAGGCCGTGGAGGCCCCTTTGGCGGAGAAGGGTTCCAGGACCTCTGAGGAAAGGAGGCCTGAGCAGTGAAAAATGAATCTTCCTGACCAATTTATGTTCGCATTGTTCAGTTCCTTCCCCACCTTCAGGATTTCTTCATCCGGCAAACATAAGAACAGGATGTCCCCGGATTTCGCGGTCTGGATGTTATCAGCGGACGCCTTCCCTTGTCCGATGATCGTCCGGCTCTCTTCTGCTGATCGAGCTGTCTTGCAGGAGAGAGATTTTATCCTGTAGCCTTTTTTCGAAAGTGCAGCGCCCAGTGAAGTGCCGAGCCGGCCAGCCCCGATGATGGAAATTTCCTTCATTTTTTATCCTTAAAAATCTTGAGCCACTGGTTGATTTCAAATGAGGATGGCGGAGTGACGTTTTTCTCTTCTTCCAGAGATTTTCTACGCTCTCTCAGGGTGGATTTGAGCTCGCGTTCAAATTCTTCACAGCTCAAAGACTTTGCGCCGTTGGCTTTGGCAAAATTTCTTATCTCGCGATCCGAGCTGACCACAAAAAATCTTCTCAAATCGGTCTGTTTGGAAATGATATCTTTGATAGTGTCATCCGCATTCTGTTCAAAAGAAGGGAAGATGACCGAAAAGTTTTTCCGCTGGTAGGTTTTCCCGATCAAATTGAGGTCAGGCGTTCCGTCGAAGACCACGAGAACCCGTGTTTTTTTCTGGCGCTGGAACCTCTGGAGTTTCAAGACAAGGAGGGGCTTGCTCTGAGGATCTCTCAAATCAGCAGAGGATAAGTGTCCGATGAGGTTGTTTCCGTCGATCAAGTATGCCACTGGACAGAACGTGAATCAGCAGGAGAATGACTGCAAGAGGCTAAAGATCGTAGGAGTCTCCGGGATTGAGAATGATGACTTCCGCCTTGTCTCCGACTCTCTTCTTGAATTCTTCAGGGTCCGCGCTGACGACCGGAAAAGTGTTGTAATGGATAGGGATCACTTTTTTCGTCTGGATAAACTCAACAGCTTTGGCTGCTGAGGGGATACCCATGGTGTACCGGTCGCCGATGGGGAGGAAACTGAGGTCCGGTTTGAAGAATTCACCGATGAGTTTCATATCATAGGTTAAGCCCGTGTCTCCGGCATGATAGATCGTCTTGCCGTCCATCTCGATGACCACTCCTGCCGGGTCGCCTTTTTCGGCAGAGTGAAGAGCCTGCACCATATGAACTTTTACTCCTTTGGTTTCAATGGTTCCGCCGATATTCATTCCTTCTGTGGTTATCCCTTCTGCTTCAGCATCTACGGATATCTCATGGATACAGACGCAAGTGGCACCTGTTTTTTTACAGATGGTGAAGGCGTCTCCGAGATGATCGCCGTGATGATGTGTGACAACGACGACATCTGCCTCGTTGATTTCATCGGGAGTCGTTGAGGCTGCCGGATTTCCCGTGAGAAACGGATCGATGTAGATGGTTTTTGAGCCCTTGAGTTTTATCCCAGAATGTCCTAACCAGGTGATTTCCATGGTTTAACCTCCTTTTAAGTTATTCTTTCCAGGTGATTCAGGTTTTGCCTCATTTTATCCGGGAGGCCAGCTCATCTGTCTTCCACCCAAGAGGTGGAAATGGATGTGGAGGACTTCCTGTCCTGATTCCCGAGCCGTGTTGAGGACGATCCTGTATCCTCTGTCGGCAATTTCTTTCTCTCGAGCAATCTCTTTTGCTTTGAGGAGAATATGGCTCAAGATATCTTTTTTATCTTCAGGGATTTCATTCAACGAAGGGAAGTGTTCTTTGGGGATAAGAAGGATATGAACCGGAGCTTGCGGATTGATGTCGCTGAAGGCGATCATTCTTTCGTCCTCATAGACAATGCTTGCCGTGATATCTTTGCTGATGATTTTACAGAAAATGCATTCTTCCATTTTTATGCCTCTGTTCTTACTCCTTTATTCTTTCGATCCTGGCCCCAAGAGATTTGAGTTTGGCCTCGAGTTTCTCGTAGCCTCTATCCAGGTGCTCGACGTCATTGACAACGGTTTCTCCGCTGGCAATCAGACCTGCCAAAACGAGGGAAGCCGAGGCCCTGAGATCTGTGGCAATGGTTTCCGCTCCTGAGAGAGGAGTGTTCCCTTTAACCAAAGCTTTGTCACCGGCGACCTCTATGATGGCTCCGAGTCGAAGCAGCTCATTGATGTGAGAGAATCTTCTATCAAAGATGGTTTCGGTGATGATGGACGTTCCCGAGGCCTGAGTCATCAGGACGATGAACTGGGCCTGCATATCAGTCGGAAACCCGGGATAAGAAGAGGTGGTGATGTCTTGAGGCCTGATTTTTTCACTTCCGATTGCGCGAAGGGAATTGTTGTTGAGCTTTTCGATCTGTGTTCCAGAATATTTCAGTTTTTCAATCACTGTATCGAGGTGGTCTGGTCGGACGTGGGTCAGCACGATATTCCCCCGGGTGAGAGCGCTGGCGACGAGAAAGGTCCCGGCTTCGATCCGGTCGGGGATGATTTCATGGGTGGCTCCACCGAGCTCAGAGACACCTTTTATGCGAATGGTTTCCTCGCCGATTCCGTCGATCCTGGCCCCCATTTTGACCAGAAGCTCACAGAGGTTTATCACTTCTGGCTCTATTGAGCAGTTTTTCAAGACAGTTTCTCCCAGTGCCAGGGAGGAAGCCATGATCAAGTTCTCGGTTCCGCCCACTGTCTTTTTTTCGAATTTAATCTCTGTCCCGTGAAGCTTTTCGGCTGTGGCATTGATATAGCCGTGCTCGAGGCTTATCGAAGCACCCAATTTTTCCAGGCCGTGGATATGAAGGTCTATGGGGCGGGAGCCAATGGCACAGCCGCCGGGCAGCGCGACTACGGCCTTTCCGAAGCGTGCTAAGAGGGGTCCCAGGACGAGAATGGATGCTCTCATCGATTGAACCAACTCGTATGAAGCCTGCTCGGATTTTGTTTTTTTCACCTGAATGGATAGGGTGTTCTTTTTTATGTTGGAATTGGCTCCCAGCTCTTTCATCACAGTCAAGATCGTATAAACGTCTTTCACAAGGGGAATGTTTTTCAAGCGGACTTTATCCTTTGTTAAGAGGGAAGCCGCTATCGCAGGAAGGACGGCGTTTTTGGCTCCACTGATCCTGACCTTTCCTTTGAGCCTGAGGTTTTCGTTTCCGAGGATCTTGATCCGTTCCATGTGCTTCCATTCTAAAATAACCCCACCCAAAATTCAACATTCAACTATCGGAT
>SOIA01000255.1 GCA_004378665.1 Candidatus Aminicenantota bacterium | reverse complement strand
CGATTCGGGGATGCGTCGGTCAGAACAGGCCAATTTGAGGGGAGGAAAATCGCCTTTCTTGCGCGGCATGGAAAGCGACACAGCATTTTACCGAACATGATCAATCATCGCGCAAACCTGATGGCTCTGAAGGTCCTGGAAACCAAAGCGATCGTCGCAACAACAGTGTGTGGGGTGTTGGACCCGAACCTTCCTCTTGCCAAACTGGCTGTGTTTGACGACCTGTATTTTCCAGAGAATCGGCTCCCGAACGGAGAGACCTGCTCGATATACGATGAAGAAGGAGATAAATCAAAGGGGCATTATATATTCGAGAAGCCCTTTTCTGAGGACCTCAGACAGCAGTTTATCGCCGCAACGGATGATCCGATCACAAACGCTGTCTATGCCCATGCCAACGGTCCCCGTTTCAATACCCAGGCAGAGATCCGGATGATGAGCAATTACGCCTCGTTTGTCAGCCAGACAGCCGGGCCGGAAGCGGTGCTCTCCGGAGAGCTTGAGATTCCGTATGCACTGCTCGGGTTTGGAGTGGATTATGCCAACGGGGTCGAAGAAGAGCCGACACCGGTCGATATCCTGGATGAAAACTTGAAGGACAGTAAAGCGGTTTTCACGGCGGTCATCAAAAAAGTCTTGAAGTCTTTCAATGTGCCTCAGTTCACGGGCTTCATTTTTCGGTTTGAATAAACAAGATTGATTCTACTAAAGGATTATTTGAGCTCTGTATGTTGTGCGAAACCGAAAAAAAGTCCGCTGAAAGGAGCTAAATTGATATTGGTCACCGAAATATCGGTATTTATATTCTCTGATTATCTGTCATAATTCTGAATACATAATTATCATTCAGAAAATAAAGAAGTTACAGTTTTTTTTATTTTTGTTCTATTTGGTATAGAAATTGCAATATAAAACGCTGTACATGAGTGTTTGAAAAGATTTTTAGCTTATGGAGCAAGGATGAGAAGATGAAAGTCATTGTCGCCTCTGACCATGCGGGTTTCAGACTCAAAGAAAGAATAAAACAGTACTTGAAAAGAAAAAAGATAGACACCATCGATCTGGGGACAAACAGTTTAGATTCGGTGGATTACCCCGATTACGCCATAAAAGTCGCAGAGAAAGTTGCGGCAGATAAAAATTTACGCGGAATCCTGGTTTGCGGCACAGGAACTGGAATGACGATCGCAGCGAACAAAGTCAAGGGAATCAGGGCTGTGGCCGCTTACGATGCTTACTCGGCGAAAATGTCCAGGATCGACAACGATGCCAATGTTCTGGGGTTGAGGGGAAGATTCTTCCCGTTCAATAGAGTGAAAAAGATCATCCGTGTTTGGTTGGATACTCCGTTCAGCGGAAAGGATAGGCACAAGAAGAGAATCGAGAAGATAGCGGATTATGAGAGTCGGGGATGAAGAAAATCGTGGTTCCTTCTCTCATAGCCAATACACAGGAAGAGTTGGATATTCTCTTCTCGAAAGTGAAGGACATTGCAGGACTATTCCAGCTTGATGTTATGGACGGCTTATTTGTTCCAAACAGTTCTCTGGATTTTGATCTTCGGCTGCCCAGGGGAAAATGGCGCTTCGAGGCCCAATTGATGGTTGAAGACCCCGTGAAGTGGGTTGAGAAGAACGGAGAAAGTGTGGATACTGTACTCGCTCAAATTGAATCGGTGGAGAATCCGGAGAATTTCTTAGAATTCGTGAGGAATAAGGAAAAAAGAGTCGGATTCGCCCTCAGGCCTGAAACAGAGATTGATGAGATAGAAGACTATTTAAACGATATTGACCAGGTATTGGTGATGACCGTGCATCCGGGTTATTACGGAGGGAAATTTTTGCCTGAAACACTGGATAAAGTTAAAAGGCTTCGAGAACTGAAGACGGATTTGGATATCGAGGTGGACGGAGGAATCAAGCCAGATACGATCTTGAAGGCGCACGAAGCAGGAGCGAATATGTTTGTATGCGGGTCCTATCTTATTCAGGCAGATACTATCGAGGAACGGATGAAGAGAATGGATCTTATGAAAAACCTGATAGAGGAGGATTGAACCGGATATCGATTGAGGTTCAAGCTCTTAGCTCATTAATCTGAGGAAGGAAAAGAAAATGAATGCAAGGGTAAAAAAGCCCCTGACATTGGGAGTCGACCTCGGCGGGACAAAGGTGGAGACCGCTCTTGTGGATTCCCAAGGAAATATAGTCTCATCCCACCGCCACCCGACACACCCAGAAAAAGGAGCGGACAGGATCATAGAGGATATTTCCATCTGTGTCGACCAATGCTTGAGCAAGGGAGGAGAAGACGCTCAGGCTCTTGGGATTGGAATCGCGGCCCAGGTGGACAAGTCGGGTGTTGTATTATCTTCTCCCAATCTCGGCTGGAAAGATTTTCCCTTGAGAGAAAAACTGGAGGAGAGGTTGAAGCTTCCTGTCGTCGTCACAAACGATGTCCGCGCTGCGGCCATGGGAGAGTGGCGTTTTGGCGCAGGAAAAGGGATTGATGACCTGGTCGTTGTTTTCGTCGGAACCGGAATCGGTGGCGGTGTGATCAGCGGCGGACATCTGCTTCATGGATGCAGCAACACTGCTGGAGAGCTGGGACACACGACGCTGATCGTGGACGGCCGGAAATGTCATTGTCCGAACCGAGGCTGCTTGGAAGCCTATGCGGGTGGCTGGGCAATCGCTGAACGAGCCCGGGAAGCGGTTCAGGCTAAGCCCAAAGCCGGGAAAAAATTAGTTTCTCTGGCTGGAAGCGTTGAAACGATAACAGCCGCTGTGGTCAGTCAGGCTTACCATGATGAAGATCCCTTGGCTCTTCAATTGTTCATGGAAACCGCTCACTATCTTTCTTCGGGCCTTGTGAGTATCGTGAATGCCTTTAATCCCTGTCTGCTCATTCTCGGAGGCGGAGTGATAGAAGGATTGCCGGAACTCATAAAGATCGTGGATGGAGAAGTCCGGCGGAGAGCCCTGAGAACCAGTGTGGATAATTTAAGCATTGTTAAAGCCGCGCTCGGGAAGGAATCTGGGATTATGGGAGCAGCCGCCTTAGCCCAGGAGATAACAAAGTAATAAATAAATGGATGGGACGAGAAT
>SOIA01000123.1 GCA_004378665.1 Candidatus Aminicenantota bacterium | reverse complement strand
TGGAGCACTTCTTTGATGTAAAAGATTGTCAGTATACGGATGTTTTTAACATCTTTGTTTTTTTCGGCCAGAATAGAGTATTGATGGTAATAGGCATTGAACTTCTGTGAAAGATTGAAAGAATACTTGGCCAGATGGGAGAATTCCAGAGAGCGGATGGAATGGAGAACTTCCTCTTCAATCTGTGAGGCATAAAAGACAACATCCCAGAAATCCGCCAGTTCTTTTTCAGGCAGGGCTTCCAGGGGAATCTCCTCGATGGAAAGGAGAGCCTGAAGGTCTTTATCCTCAAAGCCTTCTCTTTCTTTCAGCTTGCGGAAGATGCTGTTGATCCGCACCAGTGTATACTGGAGATATGGGCCTGTCTCTCCCTCAAAATTCAGGGCTTCCTCGAAATCAAAAACGATCAGAGAATTCCTCGCAAATTTGAGCATGAAATAGCGGAGTGCGCCGACGGCGATATTCTGGGCCGTTTCCTTTTTGAAGTCTGTTGGGAGATCAGGATTTCTTTTCTCAACTTCCGCAAGCGCTTTTTCTTCGAGTCTGTCCAGCAGGTCATCGGCCTTTACGCCTAAGCCTTTGCGTCCGGAGACTTCGAGAAAGTCCTTTTTCCTGTCTTCTTCTGAAATGTTCAGGTCGAGCTCTTCCAGACTTTTGGGGGAAAGACCCACCATCTCGTAAAAGAAATGGATGGACTTTTCCGCTTGGGCCGGATACTTCAGGGATTTGAGTCCCTGGACCACGACTTTCTGCAGGTAGGCCTGCCTGGAGTCGATCACGTTGTAAACCTTGCTTCCTTTGCCGAATGGGGGGGCCTTGTGCTTGGAAGCGTTTGTCGAAATCCAGATGGTTTTCCCGTTTTCTTCGATGAAAGGCTCGTAGTAAAAATCCTTTTCCAACAGGCCGAATTTCCAGAGCTGGTAAGCGATATCCTTCCCGACATAGGTGACTGTTCCGTCGGAGCGGACGATGATTTTCTCTTTCTCGGCTTCGTCCTCGAGTCCCATCACCCAACAGTCCTTATTGGCCCCGTCTCTAACAAAAGTGATTGCCTTTTTTTCCTTTAAAAGTGAGAAGGCTTTTTCCCAGAATTTGAGCTGGAGAATTGTGCTTTCACAGGGAAGCATGTCATAAGTCACTCCGATCCTGCGCATGGTCTGGAGATGGGCTTTAATGATCTGACGGGATACATAAAACGCTATTTCATATTCCGGGTTTTGACCTTTTTCGATTTTTTTAAGAATCTCAGACCGTCTGTGTTCGGCATCAGGATGACTTTCGAAATAGGACGAAACCCGGGCATAAAGGTCCCAGCAGTAGTAATCGAATTTGTCCTGGATTTCTTTGATTTGAGGCAGACTCATCTTTTCCAGGTCCATGAACCCGAAGACGACATCCGCCACCTGGACACCGGTGTCATCGATGTAGTTCTGGACCTCGACAGTCTCTCCTTTGTACATCTGGCACCGGGCCAGAGTGTCCCCGAGACAGGCATTCCTTAAATGTCCGATGTGCGCAGCCTTGTTGGGATTAATGTTGGTGTGCTCAATAATGATTTTTTCCTCTTCGGAAGAAAGGTCAGTTTGGTCAAGTGCACGGAGCTGGCGGAAGAAGAAATTTTTCTTGTCTAAGAAAAGATTGATGTACCCGGCTCCTGCGGCTTCGATTTTTTCAACCCCCTCGATGAATGAGAGGAGGGGAATGATCTCCAGGGTAAGCTCCCTCGGCTGTCTTTTTAATTTTTTGGCCAGCTGGAAGGGAAAAGCCAGGGCGAGGTCGCCGAACTTCTGCTGCGGGGAATAGCCGATTTCAAGCTCGGAAGGCTCGAGAGGATACTGGTCTTTCAGTCTTTCGAGTATCTTTTCCTTTAGGTAAGCTTTGTATTCGAGCATTGTTGGTTTTTTAATTATAGCAGATTTGCAGGCAGGGACAAGACTCAAGACGGTTTTTCTTGCATCAGCAAAAATTATATGATAGTTAATAATTTTCACATCGCGAATACCATGAAAAAGACTCGCTTGAATTCTTCCCACAAAAAACTCGGCGGCAGGATGATCGAATTTTTCGGGTGGGAAATGCCTGTTGAGTACAGCGGGGTTATCGAAGAGCATATGGCTGTTCGCCAGAAAGCCGGTCTTTTTGATGTCAGCCATATGGGAGAGATTATCATTTCAGGTAACCAGGCCCTCGATTTCGTGCAGCACCTGACTCCAAACAATGCCGATCGCCTGACTCCGGGGAAAACGCAGTACTCCGCCTTGACCACGCCTGAAGGAACTTTTGTGGATGACCTGCTTGTTTACTGCTTGAGCCTGTCCGAATATCTTCTGGTGGTGAATGCCGCGAATTCGGATAAGGATTATGAATGGATTCTCAGCCATCGGGAAGGTTTTGATGTACAGGTGGAAAACAAGAGCGCTGAGTACACGCAGATCGCTCTTCAAGGGCCGAGAGCGTTGGAAATTCTTCAGCCGATGGTCAGGATCAATCTCGAAGAGATGAGTTCGTTCGGATTTAACTTGGCGAAAATAGAAGAGGAAAAAGTCCTCATCTCACGAACTGGGTACACGGGTGAAGATGGTGTGGAGATATACACCTTATCTCTCCAGCCGGAGAAGATCTGGGATGCGATTATGGAGAGAGGTAAAGAATTCGGCCTCCTTCCAGTGGGGCTTGGCGCGCGGGATACACTCCGTTTAGAAGCCAATCTCATGCTCTACGGGAATGATATCGATGAAACGACCACGGTCCTGGAGGCCGGTCTGGGCTGGCTTGTGAAGTTCAAAAAGGGGGAGTTTTTGGGCCGGGACGCTCTCCTTAAACAGAAAGAAGAGGGGATCAAAAGAAAAATTGTCGGTTTCGAGCTTGAAGCGAGAGGAATAGCCAGGTCTCATTATCCGGTCTTCGTTAATGGAGAAAAAGTCTCGGAAGTGACGTCAGGCTCCTTCTCTCCATATCTGAAAAAAGCCATTGGATTAACCTATCTTCCCGTAGAGTATACTGAGGTGGGAACAGAATTCGAGGTGGGAATAAGGGACAATAAAATCAAAGCCCGGGTCGTTCCGACGCCTTTCTATAAAAGAGGTGAGACCGAGCCCGGTGTTTGATT
>SOIA01000189.1 GCA_004378665.1 Candidatus Aminicenantota bacterium | reverse complement strand
ATACAAAAGAACCAACAACTTTTTTCTAAAAAGTTTCTAAAAAGGGGCCAGGCCCCTTTTTACTTCATTTTTACTTCAACATCGGGATTTTAATTCCCTTATCCTTGGCGCATTGAATGGCTTCTTCATACCCGGCATCCGCATGGCGGGCTACGCCCAGGCCCGGGTCAACAGTCAGGACTCTGCGGAGCCGCTCCTCTGTTGAATCCTGGCCGTCTGCCACGATGACCATCCCGGCATGGATGGAAAGGCCGATGCCCACTCCTCCTCCATGATGAACAGAAACCCAGGACGCACCGCTTATCGCGTTCAAAAGCGCGTTGAGAATCGGCCAATCCGCGATGGCATCTGAGCCGTCTTTCATTCCTTCTGTCTCTCTGTTCGGCGAGGCCACAGAACCCGTGTCCAGATGATCCCTGCCGATGACGATCGGAGCTGAGATCTCCCCTTTCTTCACAAGGTGGTTGATCAAAGCCCCAAAACGCTCCCTCTCTCCGTACCCCAGCCAGCAAATCCTGGAGGGAAGGCCCTGAAATTCGATCTGTTTCTGAGCCTTCCGTATCCACCTCTCCAGAGGTTGATCTTCCGGGAACTCCTTGAGGACAGCCTCATCGGTCACATGAATATCCTCAGGCTTTCCGGAAAGAGCCGCCCAGCGGAAAGGTCCTTTACCCATGCAGAAAAGAGGGCGGATGTACTCGGACACAAATCCAGGGATGTCGAAAGCGTTCTCCACGCCGGCCTTTTGGGCCTGGCCGCGGATATTATTTCCATAATCAAAAGTCTTCGCCCCTCTCTTCTGGAGCTCGATCATGGCTTCCACATGGACGGCCATAGACTGATAGGCTCTTTTCATGTAATCTTCGGGATCTTCCTTCCTCAGAATCAAAGCCTCTTCGTACAGGATTCCATGAGGCACATAACCGTTCAACTCATCATGCGCGGATGTCTGATCGGTCAAGACATCCGGGGTGATCCCGCGCTTCACTAACTCAGGAAGGATATCTGCTGCATTGCCGAGCAGAGCTATGGACAGTGCCTTACCTTTATTTTTCGCATCGTCAGCGAGCTTCAATGCTTCATCCAGGTCCTCCACCATCGTGTCCACATACTTGGTATCCAAACGTCGCTTGATTCTATCCTTATCCACCTCGATGACAATCGCCACTCCCTCGTTCATGGTCACAGCCAGAGGCTGGGCTCCCCCCATGCCGCCCAATCCTGCGGTCAACACCAATTTTCCCTTCAACGTTCCGCCGAAGTGAGTCCTGGCAACAGAAGCCAGGGTCTCATACGTGCCCTGAAGGACCCCCTGAGTCCCGATATAGATCCAACTTCCGGCAGTCATCTGGCCGTACATTGTCAGGCCTTTGGCTTCCAGCCGCCGGAATTCATCCCACGTGGCCCATTTCGGGACGATCAGAGCATTGGCGATCAAAACACGAGGAGCATCCGGATGGGTTTTGAACACAGCGACCGGTTTTCCGGACTGAACGACCAGAGTCTCGTCATTCCCGAGGCTCTTCAGGCTGGAGACGATTGCCCAGAAACATTCCCAGTTCCGGGCCGCTTTTCCCGTACCGCCATAAACAATCAGCTCCTCGGGCTTCTCTCCGACCTCAGGATCAAGATTGTTCATCATCATCCTGAGGGCCCCCTCTTGAGACCATCCCTTTGTGTTGAGCCGAGTGCCTCTCGGTGCATGGATCTCCTTGTATTCATATTTTACTGAATCAGTCATAACTGCCTCCTCAAAATGGAGTCCAATCTGTCCATTCGTTCGATCGTTTTTTCCTTTCCGATCAACTCGAGGACATCAAAAATTCCAGGGCTCACGGGCGTCCCCACCACGAGCATCCTCAAAGCATGGATGAAGAGAGCGGCTTTCACTCCCTCTTTTTCAGCCCGTTGCCGTAAGACCTTCTCGATTTTTTCCGCAGAAAAATCATCCATCTTTGAAAAATCTTCCCTGAGGGCGGGAAGAAGCTTCCCAAGCCTCTCATCTTTCAGGCGCTTCTCTACACCCACAGGATCATAGCTAAAATCGTCGGATAAAAAGGGGCCTGCTCTCACGCCAAAGTCTTTGATTTTCCGGCTTCTTTCCTTAAGAAGGTCTATCAGCTTCAGGAACCAGTTCTTTCGTTCATTAGCCAATTCATCTGTCCAGAGTTTTTCTCTTTTCAGCTCCTCTGTGACATAAGGGGCAAGGTCCTCGGCCTTCATTTGGGAGATCCACTGCCCGTTGAGCCATTCCAGCTTGGCCAGATCAAATACGGGGCTTCCTTTGCTCACCTTCTCGAGCGAGAAACCCTGGATCATTTCCTCTGTCGAATAAATCCTCTCATCCTCCCCGGGAGACCAGCTCATCTGAGCCAGAAAATTCAACATCGCCTCCGGAAAATATCCCTCTTCCCTGAATTGAAGAACAGAAGTTACGCCGTGTCTCTTGCTCAACTTCTTCTTGTCCGGACCGAGGATCAGGGCCAGATGCGCAAATTCGGGAAGCGGAGCATTAAAAGCCCGGTAGAGGAGAACCTGCTTGGGTGTGTTGGTGATATGGTCGTCACCGCGGATAACATGAGTGATTTCCTGCTCGATATCATCAACGACTACTGATAAATGATAGGTGGGCAAACCATCCCCTCTCAAAAGAACAAAATCCTCAATATTCTGGTTCTCCACGGATATGCTCCCATGGACAAGGTCTCTGTATTTTATCTCTCCCTCCGGAACCAAAAATCGAATCGCCTGAGGCCGGCCCTCTTCTGCAAACCGCTCTTTTTCTTCATCAGTCAGCCTGAGGCACCGGCGGTCATACTCCCAGTATTCCCCCTTGGAAGAGGCTTCGTGTTTCCTTTTTTGAATCTCTTCGGGAAGACAGAAACAGTAATACGCGTGTCCTTTCTCCACGAGCTCCTCTGCTTTTTTTTTATAAACATCGATTCTCTCCGACTGGGAAAAAGGTCCCTCATCCCAGTCCAGTCCCAACCATTCCAGTCCTTCCAAAATCCCTTTACTCATTTCATCAGAGGAGCGGGCGAAATCTGTATCTTCGATACGGAGGATAAACTTCCCCGAATGGTGACGGGCAAAAAGCCAGTTAAAAAGAGACGT
>SOIA01000373.1 GCA_004378665.1 Candidatus Aminicenantota bacterium | reverse complement strand
AGAATCCGAATTTCATCATTTGAGGAAGACGGATCAATCCCGATCCGTAGACGATTGCGTTGGGAGGAGTCGCCACAGGAAGCATGAAGGCGAAGCTGCAGCCAATCGCACTCCCCAGGACTGGCGGAAGAGGGCTGACTGAAGCGGCTTGAGATATGGCGATGATGACGGGGATGATCATGGTTGCCGAGGCTGTGTTCGAGGTCAATTCAGTCAAATAGACGCTGAAAATGATTGAGAGCAGGGTGATGATGGAGAGGGTGGCCGCACTCCCTCCCGAAGAGATGATGAATTCGCCGATGGCTTTCGCCAGCCCAGTCTCGAACATCTGGAATCCCATCGATAATCCTCCTCCAAAGAGGAGGAGAGTTCCCCAATCGATTTTCACGGCGTCTTTGAAGGCCAGAGTGAATCGTCCCCTCCTGAGATCGACAGGAAGGATGAAAAGGAGCCCTGCCCCGATTATGGCCGCAACGGATTCTGGGAAGTGTCTTTGAAGCCAGAGGGAAAAAAGTGCTTCTCTCCCAAGGATAAGAGAGACCAGTCCGGGACAAACCCAGAGGAAGACTGTCGCTGAAAAAGCCACGAGCACGTTGACTTGCGCTCGTGTCAGCCCTTTCTGGATTTTTCCCTCACCAGGCAGAATAACACCTGTGATCTTTTTGGACTTCTGTTCGTGTCTGAGAGAGAACTTCATGTAGTGATACAGAACAAAAAACATCGGAATAAGAACCAGGAAGCTGACGAGCATCCACTGGAAAAAATTGACTCTGTAAGAAGCGAATTTTTCGAGCATTCCGATGGCGATCAAGTTCGGAGGGCTGCCAACGGGCGTGCCGATCCCTCCAACGGAGGCCGAATAGGCGATGAACAGGAGCAGAATAACGCCGAAAGGGGAAGCTGTGTTTTTGTTTTTTTGAGATTGGAATGCGTCCAGGATACCCAGAGCGATCGGAAACATCATGGCCGTAGTCGCCGTGTTACTGATCCACATCGAGAGAAATAAGGTTGTCAATCCCGTGGCCAGGAGGATTCGGGTTTTTTTATGGCCGATGGATTTCAGGGAAAGGATTGAGAAAGCGAGTTTTTGGTCAAGAGAGTGGACGCTCATCGCCCTTGCCAGGATGAAGCTTCCCAAAAAAAGCATGATTATGGGATTGGCGAACGGGGCAAACGCATCCTTCACCGGGGCAATTTGAAAGACCGTTATGAATACGGGTATGAGCAGAGCAGTGACGGGAATGGGGATGCACTCTGTGACCCACCAGACGACAATAAAAAGAAACACGGCCAGAAGGCGACTTGCCTGGGGGTTTTGTGGAAGAAGAGGGAAAAAATAGGCCACAAGGAAAAGAGCCGGACCAAGAAAGAAGCCTACTTTTTTCCTGTTTTCCATTCTTCAGGCTCGGAGGAGCATTAAAGTCTATTTGTTCAGGTCTGAGACACAGACTTCCTGTCTCTGATTAAGGAACGATTGTTTTTTTGAAATGCTGTAAGCTTTTCACCTGAGGATCTTACGCAGTGAAAACGGAAGGATTCATCCATCATTCGGGAGGATTATATTTTGTTTCATCGGAAAAAACAAGATTTCTTGACTCAATAACAGGATACAATTAATATGGAAAAAAGAATGAAATACGAATCACTCATCGTGGGGTCGCTGGAGACGAACTGTTATCTTGTCTTTTGTCCAGAGACATTGGAGTGCGCGGTGGTTGATCCAGGGGCAGAAGGCGATCAAATTATTCGGTTGATCGAAAAGAGAGGTTTCAAACCGACTCTGCTACTCAATACGCATGGTCATATCGACCATATCGGAGCCAACAAGGACATCAAGGAAAGATATGACATTCCCCTTTATATTCATTCGGCTGACAGTCCGATGCTGGAAAGTGTTCTCCAGTCTGAAATGGGAATATTCCTGGGAGCCAAGGATTCTCCTCCTCCGGATCACTTTTTCGAGGATGGAGAGAAGATAAAGATCGGTAAATATTTCTTGAAAGTGATTCACACTCCCGGCCACTCTCCGGGAAGTGTGAGCTTTTTAGGGGATGGATTTATCCTTTCCGGAGATACGCTTTTTTGTGGAGGAGTCGGTCGGACTGACCTCCCAGGTGGCTCCTGGCAGGAAATGGTGAGTTCGATCAACAATAAAATCCTCACTCTGCCCGATGAAATGATCGTCCTTCCGGGTCACGGCCCCCACACAACAGTCGGGCAGGAAAAAAGTTCGAATCCATTCATCACATGAAAAATCCTCCGCAGACTCCTGAGGCTGCTCTCAAGGTTTTCCTCGATTTTCTGGCCGTGGAAAAAGGCCTCTCGCCCAACACAGTCCTTTCCTATTCGCGGGATGTGCAGAAGCTTTTTCTGTTCTTCCAGAAAGAAAAGATGCCATGGTTAAAGGCCGGAGAGGAGAATTTGGTGCGTTTTATCCATCACCAGAGCCGGGCCGGTCTCTCTCCACGGTCCATGGCCAGAGTGATTTCCTCCCTGAAATCGTTTTACAGGTTCCTTGTTTTGGATGGAATCCTCAAGAAAAATCCGGCCGTGAATCTTTCTTCACCGAAAACTTGGCTCGCCCTTCCCAAGTTTTTAACCGTGAAAGAAGTCGAGTCACTTCTCAGGCAGCCTGATACGGAAGAGATCCGTGGAATCAGGGATAAGGCTATGCTGGAGATTCTCTATGCCTCGGGTTTGAGAGCGTCAGAGCTTATTTCGCTGAGGACAAAAGATGTCAACTTGGGGGATGGATTTCTCCTCTGCCTGGGAAAAGGGGGGAAGGAAAGGCTGGTCCCGATCGGAGAGTCGGCCGAAACGGCCGTTCGCGCGTATCTTGAAGGAACTCGGACCGAACTCTTGAAACAACCCAGTGAGTTCCTTTTTATAACCCAGAGAGGAAAACCCTTCACCCGGCAGGGCTTCTGGAAGCTTTTGAAAGGCTACGCCCGGAAGGCCGGCTTGGACACGAAAATAAGTCCTCATGTTCTGCGCCATTCCTTTGCCACTCACCTTCTGGAGAGGGGAGCGGACCTGAGGTCTGTGCAGTTAATGCTGGGGCACAGTCAGATAACCACAACCCAGATCTACACGCATGTCAGCAGAAAGCGGCTTCGCCAGGTCTATGATAAGTTTCATCCTCGAGCTTAATTTTGAT
>SOIA01000152.1 GCA_004378665.1 Candidatus Aminicenantota bacterium | reverse complement strand
CGTTCGCTGGGTGGAGGAGGATCGCCGTATCCGCTCCCCTCGAGGTGCCTCCCACAGCAATGCAGGGTTCCTTGGTGGAGATGAGTCCCGCATCCACAGCCATCAAGGCTATCTCAATCGCCACTTTGGTCCCTTCGCCAAAGATCCGCAGCGTGTAGGCGATTATTTCCTCAAGCTCGTATGTTCCCAGCTTCTTTCTGACCGCCCGTCCCACTCCTCCCAGAGCATGCTGGCAGGTCAGGAGTTTGACTCCGGCCTTTTCCAATTGTGTGCGGTATTCCGGCTGGAGCTCCTGATGATCGGGTTCCGTGAAGCCAGTCGAGTGGGTGACGACGACCAAATTTTTAACGTCAAACAGCTCGGCAGCCATCAGGCCCGTTCTTCCGGATGAAGAGGCCACGACCGCATTCCGGATCCCGAGCTCCTCAGCCCGACTCGCCGCGATCTCCAGTGTTCTTCCGGTGTTTTTCCCGCCTGTCGACTTAAAATAGATGCAGGGAACAGACAGTTCAGAGGAATTCTTGTTTTTTGCTGCCGACATATCAGATCCTCCCCTCTTTCATTTTTTTTTGCCTCATTGTGTGGTCTTGCCCTCCGGATGTCAAGAGAAAAGAAAACCTTTGCTTCCCTGTATCGTATCATTTAGAGTAAAATGTTTTAGAGGACGATGGCGAGAGTTAATTTTTCCGAATCCGTGTCCATGGCCATGGGATCTCTCTGGTCAAACAAACTGAGGACATTCCTGACATTACTGGGCATCATCATCGGCGTCCTGACCATTATCGCGGTTGTCTCGATCATCCAGGGGCTCAACAATTATGTCTACACTCAATTCGCGTTTTTCGGGGCGAATGACTTCACTGTATCTAAATTTTCTATGACGGGTGGTTCCATAAAAGAGTACAGGGAAATGATGAAACGGAAAAACCTGACACTGGACGAGATGAGGCTTCTCCGGAGGAAGTGTCAATCCTGCGAATTGATCGGCGCCTCTGTGTCCACGACCAGAACAGTCAAATTCAGCAATCAATACCTGAAAGATGTGGAAATCAGAGGTGTGACACATCTGGATCACATGATCGGCTCTGTAGTGGAGCTGGACAGAGGCCGGCATATTCTCAAAGAAGATGATGACCACTCGCGTTATGTCTGTATCATCGGAGCAGACATTGTAGAGAAATTGTTTCCCTACCTGGACCCGCTCGGCAAACGGATCAAGGTCGGCCCGCACAATTTTTTAGTGACCGGGATCGGCGAGCAAAAGGGGAAGCTCCTGGGAATGAGCCAGGACAATTATGTCAGGATTCCGATCACGACATTCCATAAAATATACGGCTCCAGACGGAGCATCAACATCAATGTGCACACAAAATCACAGGAACAGATGGAGATAGCTCAGGAGGAGGTGAGGACTATCCTTCGTTCCAAACGCCATCTGTCCTTCAAAGACAAGGATGACTTCTCCTTCGTAAGCTCAGAGACATTCATTCAGATGTATAGAGCAGCGACTTCGAGCATCTATTTCGCCATGATCGCCATCTCTTCCATCGCCCTTTTGGTGGGCGGGATTGTGGTCATGAACATCATGCTCGTGGCTGTCACCGAAAGAACAAAAGAGATAGGCATTCGCATGTCTGTCGGAGCGCGGCGGTTGGACATCCTCTTCCAGTTTCTGATCGAGTCGGCGGCTATTTCCACCACTGGCGGACTGATCGGCATCCTCATCGGATTCATCCTCGCCAAGATCGTCACAGCGGCGACTTCTCTGCCTTCAACCCTCGATCCCGGTTCCATCGTTGTTGCCATCATCGTTTCCGGGTCTGTGGGCATATTCTTTGGGATTTATCCCGCCAACAAGGCGGCCAAGCTGAATCCCATCGAAGCGTTAAGGTCAGAACAATGAGATTGGGCATACTGAGAGAAATCGTTCAGATGGCATTCGATTCGATCAGGAGCCATAAGCTCCGCTCTTTCCTGACTTTGCTGGGAATCATGATCGGAGTGATGACGGTCATCGGCATGGTCTCGATCATCCAGGGATTGAACCGGGCGTTCATGGCTGAACTGGAATCTGCCGGGTCAGATTTGATCATCGTCGAAAAATATGAACCGGGCATTCAAATGGGCCGCCTTTCTGAGGAAGAACGAAAGAAAAAAGACCTCACTTTCGAAGACGCCGTGGCCATTGAGCAGGAATGCTCCCTGGTGAAAGGCGTGGCTGTAAGCCTCCTCGCCAGACTATCCGAACCTATCCCGGTCAAATACCAGAATGTCATCAGCCAGGACTCCCTTGTCTTTGGAATGAACGACCAATGGCCTGATGTCATCACCATATACTGGCCGTCTTCCGGACGATTCTTAACAAAATCCGATATCGATCACCGCGCCAAAGTCTGTGTTCTGGGTTCTGAACTGGCGGAAATTCTCTTTCCTCATACTGACCCTTTGCAGAAAGACATCCGGATAGGAGCTGAAAAATTCACCGTCGTCGGCGTTCTCCAGGAACGGGGCAGCATATTCGGACAGAGCCGCGATAACGTCGTCGGCATCCCGATCACCACCCTGATGAAATACTACCCCTACAACCTTTCACAGCTCCAGATCCTTGCAGTTCCGAAACAGCATGGAACCATGCAGGAGACCATCGAGCAGATCATCAACCTCCTTCGCCGGAGAAGAAAAGTCGAGTTCGGAAAGCCCAATGATTTTGCCATCTACACCCAGGATACGCTCGTGGACCTTTTCAACCAACTGACCGGAGCAGTCTTCCTTGTCATGATCGTCATTTCTTCCATCGGGCTTCTTGTGGGCGGGATCGGAGTGATGAATATCATGCTTGTCTCAGTCAAGGAGAGAACCCGGGAGATCGGTATCCGCAAAGCCCTCGGAGCCCGTTCATCGGACATACTCAAACAGTTTCTGATCGAAGCGATCTTTTTGACCGGAGTCGGAGGAGTCTCCGGCGTCCTCATCGGATTCGCCATCGCTTTCCTCGTTAAAACCGCGACTCCCCTGCCCGCATCCGTCACACCCTGGTCAGTGATCGCAGGATTGCTGGTCTCTATTTCTGTGGGATTATTCTTCGGGATCTTCCCGGCCCAAAAAGCGGCCAAGCTCGACCCCATCGTTGCCCTCCGCTACGAATAAGAAAGCTCAGGG
>SOIA01000001.1 GCA_004378665.1 Candidatus Aminicenantota bacterium | reverse complement strand
GGGTCTAATGCTTCTCCATTTCTATATTGATTAAATCATCATTATTGAATTCCTTTCCACAGCTGGCACATTCATGACGTACGTATTCAATTCCTTCTCTTAAGGTTTTCTTCTCTTTTGCCGTGCCGTGACAATTCGGACACCTTATGCTTTTTTCAACGACTCCATAGACAGTATCTGTCGGGGGAGTTCCCCTCTTTTCAGTGGACACATTGACTTCCTGGATTGGAGGTCGATCCTTCCGGCTGTAAGACACCAGACCCTGAATCACCTCCCAACCAATCTTTTTCTGTTTTGCCATTTCAGTGAGTTCCTCCAGGGCTGTCCTGTTGTCATACGGAGTCGGCCGGTGAGGCCTGGGCGAAAGGAGAGCGTCATATATGTCGCAAACGGCGATGATCTCGATCATATTATCTGTTAATTTAAGGCCCAGAGGATACCCGGAGCCATCTCTTCTTTCATGGTGTTCCTTGGCAACCCATGCCGCAAACTTCCCGTGATCCTGAAGGTAGTAACTGAGAAGCACAAAACCAGCCAAAGCATGGTGCTCAAGGATAATCCTGTCAACATCGGTGAGAGCCTCCGTTTTTTTCAGTATATTCAGCGGAACACTGGCTTTACCGAAATCATGAATGGTCCCGGCCATGACATCGATGATCCAGTCCTCGGTTTCTCCCAGCAGGTCTTGAGCCAGGAGTACTGACAAGGCGAACACCACCAGGGAGTGCCTGTACGTGTAATCGTCATTCTTCTTAAAATAGTCGAAGAATTCCAGAAGGGGTGGGGTGAAACCGATCTTATTCATCAGAGTCATTGCCACGGCTCTGTTGATCCCCTGGAAGATTGTGTCGTACGGGGGCATTTTGAGAAAACCGCGCAAATCCTTAAAAAGGGTGCCATGCTCCAAAAAGGCAAGCGTCGGATAAGATGTGCCCTTCTGGGTGGCGATCAATTCATCCAGGACCTCCGGCGTTAACTCCGTATTGCCTGGGAGAAGCTGCTTGAAGTCCAAAGTGTGAACAGGGCAGACAAGCTTAGGGGTTTTCATGAATCTCGATCCTTTGTTTCCCGGTTAAAAAGGGGATAAAATTTTATTGGAAAGGGATGAGGTCTCTGCGCGGCCTTCAATTTTCTTCTTTTCTATCCTAATTCACATCCACCATTCTCTATCATTTCTATCATAGTGAAAAGCCAAGGTCAAACACATTAGAGTGCGAAAAGGGATCGAATCTTAAAATTGGACATGGAAGATTAGAAAATAAGCCAGAGAAAATGTCAAATGTAGAGATGTGATCCCATCTCTACTCTATGACTTGAAATACCGGGTCTTTCTTCTCATCAAACTTAAGCTGCTTCCTGTCAAGGATTTTCCCCTGAAGGATCAAGATGTCCACGTTGCGTGTCTGACTGATGGCTTTGTCCGGACGGCCGTTAACGACCAAGACATTGGCGAGCTTTCCCTGCGTCAATTATCTATTTTTTCTCTTCAGCTTTGGATTTCTTGATCTCCTCTATTCTTTTTTTATAGCGTGCAGCCTGTGTTCCGCCGGTCTCGACGGCTTTTTCCGCGGCTTTCAACGCCTGATCGTATTTTTTCAGCTTCAAATACACGAGACTCAATGTATCCCATTTGTACGGAGCCTGAGCAAGCTCGACAGATTTCTTTGCTGCTTTAAGGGCGTTCTCCAGGTTTTTTCCGAGAGTACCCCAGAACCGAGCATAGCTGTAAAGGGTGTTGGAGTCATCCGCATAATCCTTTATGTACTCGGGCCCGAAGATATCCAGAGCTTTTTCCGGCTTGTCCAGCTTGACAAACATATCCGCGACAGAGCGAACAACATACAGATTGTCCGGCATCAATTTGACGGCCAGTTCCATCATGGCTTCGGCATTTTCCGTGTTAGACTTCTGCTTGACCCAGAACTCGGCATAATCTCTGAGATCATAAGCTAACCTGGTAACTTTCCCTTCCATAAAATCTTTTCCGTAGACTTCTTGGGCCTTGTCCTGTTCATCTTTCAGGGAGTACAATTCCGCGAGATATTTCATGTAGTAGGGTCTGGGATTATACTCGGTGAGATCTTTTATCTTCTCAGCCAGTTCAATCCCCTTATCAACATTATCCTTGTCCCCGACTATTCGGAGTACATAAGAATTGAGCACATTCGGGTCATCCGGGTATTTGGACGTGTACTCATCAAAGAATTTGGTCGCCTCCTCTTTTGAACCCGCGCGTCGATAGTGAGAACCCAGGTAAGAATATGCATCTTTCAGCATTTTGCTCTCTGGATATTTCTGGATGAACGCTTTAAAGAGTCCAGGGTCTCTTTTTCGGCTGTAGAAAGCTAAGGCTGCAAGGGAAAATTCGGCATATTCAGTGTAGGTGACCTGCTCTTGTCTGTATTCAGTCGTGCCTTTCTTCCCCTCAGGATCAATAGCCAATACTTTATTGAACAGTTCTGTCGCTTTTTCTTCATCGTATCTGTCGTCGAATTTCTGGGCGAGCTTGAAGACGACTTCGATATTCTCGGGTTCTTTGGCGTATCTTTTGGCAAGGAGTTTATAAGTATCGATACCTTTTACGGTTTTTTCAACCCTTTCAAGAAATTTTTCAGGTGGGGGTCCGTAACCGACGTGCCAGTCAATCTCTGACCCGTCACTGCCCAGGACCAGCACGGTCGGAGTGGCGCGGATGTTGTACTTTTCATAGACTGCATCACCTTCACCGACTCCTCTGGCAGCCTGGTAAAGAATGAAATTGGAATGCAAAAAATCGTGGAATTTCTTGTTTTCGTAGAATTGCTGAACCAGCAATACACAGCCGCCTCAGCCAGGAGAGAAGAAGTCGACAAGAACCATTTTGCCTTCTTTCTTCGCTTCGGTGAAGGCATCATCCAGGGTTCCTTTGAACCAATTCTGTCCGGCTGCGGAGGAGACGAAAACAAGAAGAAGAAGTGAAAATGCAAACAGCTTCTTCATGTTGACCTCCTTCATCGACTTCATGTTCATATATAAAATACTTAGTTTAAATATAGGAATTATCGCACTGGTTGTCAAACACTAATTGAAAAAGGCATGTGGGAGAACGTCCCCAATAAAAAAATAATGAATTCTATTGAAAAAATTTAAAACTCTGATTAAAATCCTCGTGTGACTTTCATTCTTCA
>SOIA01000170.1 GCA_004378665.1 Candidatus Aminicenantota bacterium | reverse complement strand
GTCGCTCAAAAGACTATGGAGGAAGTCAGGTCTGCGATCGGCCTTGATTAGAGCACACGATCCCTATGGAAGCTTCGTCTCACTACCAGGTTAAGCTGGAGGTTTTTCAAGGACCCCTCGACCTTCTTCTCTTCCTGATCAGGAAGAAAAAAATCAAAATCCACGACATCCCCATGGCCACGATCACCAGAGAATACCTGGATTATCTCAACCAGAAAGACAGAATCAACCTCGACCGGGAAGCCGAATTTCTGCTCGTAGCGGCCCTCCTGATCTATATTAAATCCCAGATGCTCCTCCCTCGAGAAAAGCCTCTTGAGGAAGAAAAAGATCCCCGTCAAATCCTTGTCGACCGCCTGCTGGATTATGAGAGAATGAAAGCTGCCAGCGGTCTTCTCAAAGAAAAAGAAGAGGAAGAAATGCAAAGATGGAAGAGGACGGCTCTTCCTGCAGTGTTTTCAGAAGACGAGATGGAGTATACCGAGGTCTCCCTGTTTGATCTGGCTGAATCCTTCTTTGCTCTGATGAAGCGGAAAGAAACAGCGGAGATTAAAACAATCAAAGGGCAAGAATATTCCTTAGAAGAAAAGATGAAAGAGATCCTGGACCATCTTGAAGAGGAAGATTTCCTCGATTTTCTGGATCATTTCAACAGGCAGGAATCCTTCGAAGAAGCCCTGGTGGCGTTCCTGGGCCTCCTGGAACTCATCAAAGCCAGAATCGTCACCGCCGTGCAGGAAACCCACTTCAGGCCGATTAAGGTCTGGATTCGGAAGAAAAACGTGAAGAGCAGCTGATGGAAAACCGCCTGAAAGAAATCATCGAATCTTTAATCTTCATGTCCCTGGAACCTCTGACCCTCGAAAAAATTAAAGGCGTCCTGACAGAATTTAATGAGAGAGAAATCGAGCAGGCCATCAATGAACTTCTGGAGACTTTCGTGACAAACGAAAGGGGCATTCAAATCATCCAGGCTGCGGGAGGCTACCTCTTTTCCACCAAGCCAGAGCATGACTCATGGATCAAGCGTCTTCTCAAGTTGGAGAGAAAAAACAGGCTCTCCTCCGCAGCTCTCGAAACTCTGTCTGCCATCGCTTATCATCAGCCCATAACCCTGGCTGAAATATCGGCACTCAGAGGAGTGGATTCCTCTCATACGCTGAAAACACTCCTCCAGAAAAGACTGGTCAAGATAGTTGGAAGAAAAAAAAGTCCGGGGAATCCGCTGATCTACAGAACATCGGAAAAATTTCTCGCATATTTTGGATTGAATAACATAAAAGACCTGCCTTCTCCTGAGGAGATGTCCAAAATACTCGAAGAAGAGAATATCTCAGAAGAAGACAGCCCGACTCAATAAACTACACGCTATCTCTGAAAAAGGATGATAATTTCTTCCTCGGTTTGGAGATGAAAAGTCAAGATTCCAGAGAATCTCACTGAGATTTGAATCGCCAAACGTCCTCTCTTTTGTTCCCAGACAAAAAGAGAAAAAAGGGCATTTTTCATCTCCCAAAAAGGAGCTAAGTTAAGATTTTATCTATACTTAGAATTGACAAAATGAACCCACTCGGTTAATATATTTCTTTTACATATTCCCGAAAAAAATGGAAATCATCATAGCTAAAAACTCAGGATTGTGTTACGGAGTCAGAAGGGCACTCAAGATCGCCAGGGAAACACGGCAGAAGAAAACCGGGAAAGTCTGCTGTCTGGGCGACCTGATCCACAACCCTCAAGTCATTGCGGATCTCAAGGAACAAGGAATCCAATCCGTCACGAACCTGGACGATCTTAACGAAGGACGGGTCATCATCCGCAGCCATGGAGTCTCCCCTGATACATACGGGCTGCTCGAAAAAAAGGATGTTCAGATCGTCGACGCCACCTGTCCGATTGTCAAGAAAATTCAGAAGTTAGTCGAAATGTTAGCCAGGCAGAGGGAAGAAATCATCATCGTCGGCAATAGAGAACATCCTGAAATAAAAGGGCTGATAGGATTCAGCCAGGGAAAAGGGATCATTATAGAGAATGAAGCTCAGGTGAAACGCCTGCCTCGAAAAAAAAAGAGAGCGGTCCTCGCCCAATCTACACAGGACCTTTACCTCCTCGAGAAAATCGTGGCGGCTCTCATCGAAAAGACAGAGGAGCTAAAAGTCTACAACACCATCTGTCATTCCACTCAAACACGGCAAAAATCGACATCTGAACTGGCATCCCGTGTCGATACACTTTTCATCATCGGAGGAAAAAACAGCTCCAATACGAACAAACTTTTCCAGATTTCAAAAAGGATTCTGCCCAAAACTTATTTCATCGAAAAAGCGGATCAAATCAATTTTGAAATGTTGAAAGGATCAAAAAAAATTGGTCTCTCTGGAGGGGCGTCCACTCCTCCTGAAGCCATCCAAGAAGCTGTAGACAAGATCAAGGCCAGCTTTAAACATCAACATCATAGGGAGAAGATCGTCCAATGTCAGAGATAACCAAAGACACAGATAACGAAGAAAACATCTCTTCAAAAGAATACGAGAATTTACTGGATCAATACCAGTTCAACGCCAAGGAAATCGTCCCGGGGAAAATAATCAAAGGAAAAGTCCTCAAGGTCACGTCCTCTCATGTCCTCGTGGATATCGGATTCAAGTCCGAAGGGATCATTCCCAGAGAGGAATTCACCAACGACCAGAAAATCGGCGAGATTCAATCTGGAGACACCGTCGAAGCCGTCGTGGAAAGGAGCGACTCCAAAGAAGGATATCTGATCCTCTCCCACAAAAAAGCTGTCGCCATGAAGGGTCTCATAGACCTGGAGAGGGCTTATCAGAATAACACCTGGGTCACGGGAAAGATCATTGAGAAAATAAAAAACGGATACACTGTCAACGTGGGCATCAAAACCTTCCTTCCTGACTCCCACGCCGATACAAGAGCAGTCAAAGAGCCGAAAGACCTCATAGGAAACACATACAAATTTAAAGTCATAAAATTTGATAGAAGAAGCGAGAATGCCGTCCTTTCCCGAAAGCTCTTGCTTCAAGATGAGAGGGAAAAAAGACGAAGGCAGGTTTTCGAGCAGCTCAGTCAAGGACAAAAAATCAAGGGCAAAGTCAGGTCCTTGACGAACTTCGGTGCCTTCATCGATTTGGGAGGAGTGGAAGGGCTTCTCCACATCTCTGATATATCCTGGGGAAAAATCAGTCATCCTTCAGAAGTCTTCCAGTCAGACCAGGAAGTGGAAGTTGTGGTTCTCGATTTCAATGAAAATGATGACAAAATTTCACTCGGGTATAAACAATTGAGTCCTGACCCATGGGAAAACGTGGAAGAAAAATACAAGGTCGGACAGAAAGTCAAAGGGAAAGTGGTCAGCCTGGTTGATTTTGGAGCCTTCGTTGAACTGGAAAAAGGAGTGGAAGGATTGGCCCACATCTCAGATTTGACATGGTCACGAAAAACCGTTCATCCCAAAAAAATCCTCACTCCTGGAGAAGAAGTTGCGGTCGCCATCCTGGACATCAATCCTTCTTCCAAAAGGATTTCATTGGGTCTTAAACAGGCTGCGCCTCATCCCCTGGAGATGCTCAAGCAGAAATTCAGTCCGGGCTCAAGGATCAAAGGAACCATCACAAACATCACTGATTTTGGTGCGTTCATGGAAGTGGAGAAGGGAATCGAGGGGCTCATCCATATTTCTGATATCTCCTGGAAAAAAATTAAACATCCCTCAAAAAAGTTAAAAGTTGGCGAGGAAGTGGAAGCCATCATTCTCAACATCGATGTGGAGAAACAGAAACTTTCTCTCGGCATAAAGCAGCTTGAAGGCGATATCTGGGAGGATTTCTTCAACCGACAAAAAATTGGGGACATTGTCAAGACCAAAATCGTGCGCCTCACCGACTTTGGTGTATTTGTGGAAATCACCCCAGGAATCGAAGGCGTCGTTTTTCTTTCCGAACTGGACGAGAAAAAGATAGAAAAGCCAGAGGAGATTTTTTCCGTCGGAGAGGAACACAATGCAAAAATCATTAAAATGAATCCCCAGGAGAAAAAAATATCACTCAGCTTCAGGTTAGCCCAATTGGAGCTTCAAAAATTGGAATACCAGAAATATGTCCAAAGCCAAGACGGCAAGCTTACTCTGGGTGACCTCTTTAGAGATCAATTGAAGAAAATACAGCCATCTCAAAAACCAAATAAAAAGGAGGAAAAAGATGATTAAAGCCGACTTAATCAACAAAATTGCGAAGGAAATGAACATCTCAAAACAGGAAGCAGAAACTGGTGTGAATCTTTTTTTTCAAACGATCAAAGACGCCATTCTGAGAGGCGAAGAAATAGAGCTCAGGGGATTTGGAAGTTTCCGCTTCCGTCAGCGAAATTCCCGGTCTGGTAGAAATCCGCGCACAGGAGAACCTGTGCATGTTCCTCCTAAAAAAGTTCTCTACTTTAAACCGAGTAAAATCCTGAAGAACATGATCAATAAAAAATAATGGAATACATCTTTGCTCCCTGGAGAAAGGAGTACGTGAGAAAAGTTTCCAAAATGAACGAATGCATCTTCTGCCGGGCTATTCAAATGAAAAACGACAGGAATGCTTTCATTCTCTATAGAGGCAAAAACAACTTTATCGTGTTGAATAAATATCCGTACACTCCGGGGCATTTAATGATCGCTCCGTACAGACACCTTTCATCATTCGAACGAGCGAAGAAAGAATCTACCGACGAAATGGCAGACCTCCTCAAACTCAGCCTGAGTGTTCTGAAAAAGAAATACCGGCCTCACGGTTTTAACACAGGCATGAACCTGGGAAACAGCGCTGGAGCGGGCGTGGCTGACCATTTCCATCTTCATGTGATCCCTCGCTGGATTGGAGATTCGAATTTCATGCCACTCGTGGGCAAAACAAAAGTGGTTATTGAAGACATCGCTACAACATATGCGCAGCTTCTGCCTTCTTTTCAGAGAGCAAAATTGAGATCTTCCTGAACTGAGACATGAAAATCTCATTCTCAATGACTGGAGATATCTAAATTTCTTCGAGAGGAGAATTCGGTTAAAAATGGACTTTGAACTCACTGACGACCAAAAATTACTCCAAGAAATGGTCAAGGATTTCTCCCAAAAAGAGATCGCTCCTCAAATCAAAACCCTTGAAGATCATAAAGAATTCCCCAGGGATATTCTGACTAAGCTTGGTGAGATTGGAATCCTTGGTATAACTGTTCCCTCTGAATACGGAGGGTCAAAAACAGATTACCTCTCTTTTATCCTGGCCCTGGAGGAAATCAGCAAAGTTTCAGCGTCTGTCTCGGTTATAGTCAGTGTTCACTGCGCGCTCTTCTGTCATGCTATCCTGGAATTCGGAAGTGAGGAGCAGAAGAAAAAATACCTTCCTAAGGCCGCCAAAGGAGAGATTATTGGCGCCTTCTCTCTCACAGAGCCAGGGGCTGGTTCGGATGTGATAAACCTGAAAACAAAAGCCGTCAAACAAGGCGATAGCTACCTTTTGAATGGAACAAAATCCTGGGTGACCAGCGGAAACGACGCCGAAGCCGCTATTATTTTTACCACAGCTGGAGTTGAATCCGATGAAAAAAAGCTGAACGCCTTCATCGTTGAGAAAAACATGCCAGGGTATAACTGTTCCAAAATCGAGGACAAAATGGGTTTGCACTCCTCCTTAACTTCTGAAATTGCCCTGGAAGATTGCCGAGTGCCCGCAGAAAACCTCTTGGGAGAAGTGGGAAGAGGCGCTTCAATCGCCCTCAGCAGCCTTGACGGTTCGAGAATCGGAATCGCCGCCCAATCTGTCGGCCTCGCGAGCCGAGCTCTCCAAGAAGCTGTCCGATACGCCAAGCAAAGGGATGCCTTCGGAAAAAAAATCTCTGAATTTCAGGCCATTCAATTCATGATCGCCGACATTTCGACACTCATAGAAGCTTCACGGCTGCTCGCCTATAAAGCTGCGGACTTGAAGGATAAAGGGAAGCCCTTCACCAAAGAGGCGGCAATGGCCAAGCTCTTTGCTTCAGAAGCCGCCAACAAGATTGTGTACCAGGCGCTTCAGATTCACGGCGGTTACGGCTACTCGAAAGAATTTTTGATCGAGCAGCTCTACAGGGATGCCAGGGTTTTTTCCATCTATGAAGGAACTTCTGAGATTCAGCGTCTGGTCATTTCGAGACATCTTTTGAGAGAAAGCTAATTAACCTGGATGATTCACGAGTCGAGGTTGCTGTAGATGCGAGGCGTCGGCCCATGAAGCTGTGGTCATCCACCGCGATTGGGTCGCAACAAAGCAGATGCAGTGAGATCGGCTCGCCCGAAGGGTAAAAGATGCTGACATAACATAATCAGATATCCTTAAGAAGTGACAGAATAAGATGTCAGCGGATTTTATGAATAATTCAGGTTAGATAGATATGGATTTTCAGGATGAAAAGAAAAATGGCTCGCGAAAGATCCATCGGACGATGAACTCATCATTATTGAGGTGATAACATGCTCAAAGCAATGCGAAAAAACGTCAAATCCTTAGCTCCGACCTTATGGTTGGTGATCATTGCCTTTATCGTCACCATCTTCGCAGTTTGGGGTGGAGCCGGGCGTCTGGGTGAAGCCAGAGCCACAAGCACGATTGCCAAGGTGAAGAACGAAAAAATCTCAGCCGATTATTATTACCAGAATCTCATGCAGCGGCTTGAAATGCTGAGCAATGAATTTCAAGATATCAACAAAAACCTCATTCAGCAGCTCAACATTCCTCAGCAAGTGCTCGAGCAGATCATCCAGCAGACCATTCTGCTCCAAAAGGCCAAGGAATTAGGGATAACCGCATCCCCAGAGGAACTGCGGGATAGGATAATGAACTATCCTGTCTTTCAGCAGGACGGCAAATTCGTCGGGTTCGATGCCTACAAAAGAATACTGGAATGGAACAGGATGCCCATCTCAGAATTCGAAGAAGGTGTTCGTAAGGACATCATCACCAATAAAGTCATACAAGTCCTCACAGCAGGGATTGCCGTGACTCCAGAAGAACTCTGGGAGAGCTACAAGAACAAGAACGAATCCGTCCAGATGGAATATGTCGCCGCTGAGGCGGATAAAATGGAACTGGAGGAAGAGCCCTCACCCAGTGAAATCCGGGAATACTTCGACCAAAACAGAGAAAAATACAAAATCCCGGAAAGACGCGAAGCATCGGTTGTCTTTTTTAGAACAGAAGACATAAAGCGAGAAATCGAACTGAATGATTCGGAAATCGAGAAATACTATAAGGAGAATGAGCCGCAGTTCAAAGAGCCAGAATCGGTAAAAGTCAGCCGCATCCACATCCCCTATGAAGACAAAGAGCAGGAACTCGTCCAGGCTGAGGGCCGTAGCATCCTTGAGAGAATCAGGAATGGTGAAGATTTTGGCGCACTCGCACAAACCTACTCCAAGGATTCCAAAGCGATGGGCGGAGGAGATTGGGGCCTTTATGAATGGAGAATCCTTCCGCCTCTCGAACAGGAAGAAATAGGGAGACTCTCGGAAGGAGAAATTTCTGACATCATAAAATCTGACGAAGGAATAGCCATCCTGAAAATCACAGAAAAAAAGCCTCCCCGAACACGACCGTTAATAGAAGTCAGAGATAGAATCCAGAATATTCTCTCAGACCAGAAGGCCAGGGAGCTAGCCGAAGAAAGAGTCTCTGAGTTAGAAAAAAATGCCAAGAAAGAGAAAAGCTTGAAGAAGGCCGCTCAAACCCTCGGAATAGAAGTCATCACGCCAGGTTTCCTCAAAGAGCGGGAGCCGATCGAAGATATCGACTCTTCAGGGATGATAAGCAGCATGCTTTTCCAGCTTCAGGAAAATGACATCTCCACTCCCATCTCTACTTATAAAGGAGTGGGGATTGCCCAGCTTGAAAAGATCGAACTCCCCAAACAGGCAGAACTCGAGGAAGTGGAGGATGAAGTCAAAGAGGAGGTCACCACTATACAGAAAAAAGAGCTGGCGGCTGAAAAGGTAAGAAATATCAAAGAGGAGCTCAAAAGAGAAAATCTTGAGGGGTTGGCTGAAAAATACGGGCTTGAATACAAAACCGTCAACGAACACGAACGGAATCAATACCTCAGCATTGTCGGAGAAAATCCTGAAATCGACCAGCTTGCCTTTTCGCTTCCCATAGAAGAATCGAGCGATCCCATCGAATTCGATGGCGGATATGTCTTGATCAAAGTGCTGGACAGAAAGGAAGTCACTCGGGAAGATTTTGAAAAGGACAAGGAAACAGAGAAGCAAAGTCTGCTCGAAGAAAAAAGAAACAAATTCTTCCTGTCTTATATGACAAAGTTGAGAGAGGAATACAGAGTCGAGATCAAATATGACATTTTCCTGAAGATCAGCTCCGATGTCCTTTCCCGCTTCGAGGGAGAAGAATAATCGACTTGGATAAGCTTTAGTCTCCAGATTACGAGTAAAATGAGGATGAACAAACTTCTTGAAGCGGGAGAGAAGGCCGTCAAACAGTCTCTCCGCCTCCGTAAGGGCGAAAAATTCCTGCTCGTGACGGATAAAGACAAAATGGAGATTGCAGAGGCATTTGCCTACTGGGCAAAGAAGGTCGGGGCAGAATCAACCACTTATCTCATGACCGAAACTCTCCGCCCCATCACGCAACCGACTCGTCTCTTCACTCAAATGGCAGAAAACGCAAACGCGATCGCCTACATGCTTGATGCGAGGATCGAAGAAAAACCCTTTCGAGGATACATGGTCAAAACCGGAATGGAACACGGCCGGATTTGCATGATGCCTGGCCTGACAAGAGAAATGATGGAACGCCTGGTGAACATCGATTTCAAAGCAATGGACCTGTTCACCCAAAAAGTAATAAAAGCTCTGAAGGATGCAGATGACGTCCTCGTGGAGAACCCGGAAGGCACTCGAATCCGGTTCAGCGTAAAAGGCAGAAAATGGGCGAACGACAATGGGGATATCAGCCGAAAAGGAATGCATGGAAACCTCCCTGCGGGCGAATGTTTCACGGCCCCCGTGGAGGAGACTTTCTCAGGAAAACTGGTCATCAGACTGATTGACGACAAGCTGGGACGCGGAGTGATGGAGTTTGAGAAAGGCCGACTGGTCAGCGCCAGCGGAAAAGGAATCGCTGCCATCCTCCAGAACATCGGCAAAGACGAAACAGGAAGAATCATAGGTGAGTTTGGCATCGGAACGAACAGGAAGGCCCGGATCACTGCGAACATGCTGGAGGCCGAAAAAGCCTATGGGACCGCTCATTTTGCCATCGGCGACTCCTACGGCTTGGGAAAAAATGCAAGCCCGCATCACTATGATGCCCTGGTGGACAAAGTCACCATCCAAGCCAAAGGAAATTTGATTGCTAAAGAGGGAAGGTTACTCCTCTAAGAATTTCTTGAATCCCTTCTTTTCATGTTGGAGAACCGTGTCGAAAATCAGGAGAGGATATCTCACCACTCGAGAATATCAAAGAGAAGCTTTTTCACCCTGTCCTCAAGAGCTCTTCTGAACCTTTCCACACTTTCTTCAAATCCCCCCCCTAAATAATCCGTAATATACATTGGCTCACCGACATTAACTTTCACCTTCGTCGGAACCAGGAAAGGAACCTGAGTTCCAAACATGGCAATCGGAGTGACAGGAACAGAAATCCCTTCCTCATTATACAGGTTATAGGAAAGGATGGACGTTCCTCTCTTGAAAGTGTGCACATAAGGATTCGGATCTTTTTTCAGCACACGGCCCCAGCCTTGAAGGGCAATGATCGCCCTCCCGTTTTCCAGGTATTCCTGACACCGCTGCATGGCCGTCCTCGTTTTTTGCTCCATATCCACGGGAATGGCCCCAGCCTTTTTTATGATCGCAGCAAAATAAGAGGAGAAAAGGGATTTCAAGGGGCTGAGCAGAAGATCCACGAAGAGCCCGAAATTTTTCATGTGTCTCTTGAAATGTTTTCTGATGAGACGATTCAAATCATGTTTATTAAAAACCATTTTATTGGATGTCCAAAATATCTGCCGGGGGACAACTTTAAACAGAATCGCAGCGTCCTTAAATGTTCCGATATGATTCCCGACGATGATATTCGGGCCTTTTTTGATAAAATTTTCTTTGCCCT
>SOIA01000279.1 GCA_004378665.1 Candidatus Aminicenantota bacterium | reverse complement strand
TTTCTTCCGGTTCTTCGATCTCCGGGCCTTCAGGCTCGATCTCGAATTCCTCTTCAAGGTCTTTTTTGAAAGTGGCTGCTTTTTCCATTGCCGTTCGATCGAGTTCCTCGAGCTTCTGGTCCAACTCGATCGCTTTTTTAAGCTCTTCGAGGCTCTGAGTGGTGAGGTTTTCTATTTCTTTCAGGAGCTGCATGGCCTTCTCAAGATGCTTTTTATGCTGACTTTTAATATTGATTTTATTATTTTCAAACTCGGAAAACGTAGTTCGATAATCCCCCAAAGCCTCTTTCTTGCCAACGAACTCCTTTTCAATTTGCTCGATCTTCTGTTGAGCTTCTGTCTTCTCCTTTTCAATCCTTATTTCAAGATTCTTCTCAATGTCTTCTTTTTTCTTGTGGATGACTTCGTCTAATTGATGCTCGATTTCCTCGAGGTACAGAATGGGGTCTTTGAGAATGTCATTGCTTTCTGACATCATGGACTTCCTTTCCCTCCTAGATATTAGCCATATCCATAAAAAGTTGTCAAGCTGAATTCATCTTTCTTTTTATTCGTTTGAGAGATGGTGACGGTGTGAGTTTAAATTTCTGCGTGAGTAATCTAACCGGGTCTATTCATACCTCAAGCTTTCCACTGGATTGGCTGTAGCGGCTTTAATGGATTGGTAACTGACTGTAAAAAGGGCGATGATGAGAGTCAATCCCCCGGAGATACAAAACACGAGCGGCCCGATACTGACCCTGTAGACAAAATCCTGAAGCCATTGACTCATCACGTAATAGGCGACCGGCCAGGCGACAAGGGCGGCCAGTGCTACCCATTTCAGGAATTCTTTGGTCGTCAGAGTGGCTATCCCGGGAATCGAAGCCCCTAAAATCCTCCGAATACCGATTTCCTTGGTCTTCTGTTCCGCCGTGTACGCAGCCAGCCCGAATAATCCCAAACAAGAGATAAATACGGAGAGCAGGCTGAATACGTTGAAAAGCCGTCCGAACTGATGTTCTGACACATACTGCAGGTTATAAGCTTCATCGTAAAACATGAACCGGTAGGGATACCCAGGGACTGAGGTTTTGAATGTACTCTCGATTGCTTCAAGAGCCTCCGGGATCCGGGTCCCGTCGACCTTGACGAAGATATAATTGTGCCAGGGTCGGTACATCCGGAATACAAAAGGCCTTATGGCAGCGTGAAGAGTGCGCGCGTGGAAATCCTTGACGATCCCTATGATCTGTGCCTTTCGGAAAGATTCTTCCCAGGCCGGGTGGTTCATAGTTATGCTCATACCGATCGGATTTTCCAGCCCCATCCGCCGTGCAGTCAATTCGCTGATGACACAAGCATCTTTCATATCTGTTGGAAATTCTGGCGAAAAACCTCTCCCCTGGATTATCTTCATGCCAAAGGTTTCAAAAAAATCATAATCCACCACGGTGTAATCAATTGACAGCGCATCATCAGTGGGATTGCCTTCCCAGTCGATGGAAATGTTCTCGCCGACCCATGTGGGTCCCTGGGCTGCAGAAGTAACACTCTTTATCCCGGGTTGTGTTTGAAGCCTATCTTTGAAGGATTCAAACCGCGGCATCAGAAAGGGATTGTTTCTGAGGATAACCACATTTTCCCTGTTAAGACCCAGGTCACGGTTTTGAATGTGTCGCAGCTGCTTGGAGACTATCAATGTGCAGGTGATGAGACCCACAGAGATGGCAAATTGAAAAATGATGAGTATTTTTCTGACGGCCGATCCTCTATTTTCGAATCTTGGAAGGTTTTTGAGAGTCTGAACTGGCTGGAATGAGGACAAAAACAGGGAGGGATAACTTCCGGCGAGTAATCCGGTTCCCAGAGTGACAAAAAGAAGCGTCAGCACTATGGAGAGATTGGCCTTCTCCAGCAAGGCCAAAGATTTACCTGTAGAAAGGTTGAATGAGGGCAGAACGATTTCCACCACGGCCAAGGCCAGAATCAGCGATAAGAATGCGATTATCATGGCTTCGCCCAGGAACTGCCTGATTAACTGCTTCCGGGTGGCACCAATCACTTTCCTCATTCCCACTTCTCTGGCCCTTTTGGCAGACCTGGCGGTGCTCAGGTTCATGAAATTGATGCAGGCCATTATTAGAATGAAAACCGCGATAAGAGAGAAGAGGTAGACTTGCTTTATTCTTCCCGGACTGCCGAATTCATAAAGATGGACCTTAGTCAGAGGCTGAAGCACTGGAGAGTAGGTCGCTTCTGGGTCTTCGTACACTTTATAGATATCCGCGATCTTGGCTGTAAACGCCTCGGAAGAAGCGCCCGGTCGAAGGAGGATGTAACAGGGCCCGGTCCACTCCTCCCAGCGGGCCAGCCGGTCCTCCCCCAGAAATTCCACCCTGATCATGAAATCGAACTGAATATGGGAATTCGGAGGAATGTTCTCGATAATGCCCGTGACTTTGAAATCAGCCCGATCTTGGGCCAAATGAAGCACCTTGCCGATCGGGTCCTCCGTTCCGAAATACTTGAGGGCTGCCTTTTGGGTGATAACAATGGCGTTCCTGTCCGCGAGGGCGGTCTCTGGGTCGCCCTTTATAAACGGGAAGGAAAACATCCGGAAGAAACCCGGGTCCGCCATGTGAATCCTGTCCTCCTCGAAGCTTTTGTCCCCGTATTTAACCAGCGAGCTGTGCCAGAACCAAACCCGGGAGAACTCCTCGACTTCCGGATACAGAGATTTCAAAGCCGGGGCTAGCGCATAAGTGGGCGAAGGGATCAGGTCACCGTCATCTGTTTTGTTCAAAATCCTGAAGATGCGGTCCTTTTTCTGATGGAAACGGTCAAAACTCAATTCATCCTGCACCCACAGCCCTATCAGGATAAAGCAGGCCATCCCGATCGTCAGCCCAATGATGTTGATAAAAGAATATCCTCTCTGCCTTATAAGCTGCCGGAAAGCCACTTTTATATAGTTAGTGAGCATTGTCGTTCTCCATACTGTTGTTTCTTATACGCAGTAAATCATAAAATCCTTATTTCTTAATAATGCAAGATACATACCAACATCATCTCCTGGGGTTTTCTAATATTCATAAAACAATTTATGTTCGCTTTTGTACAATTTATATCCGAATTCGAACAGTTCGCCCCATCTCTGTCTTCAAACTTCAATTCTGTTTTTATAGGTTCTAAATAGG
>SOIA01000136.1 GCA_004378665.1 Candidatus Aminicenantota bacterium | reverse complement strand
CCCTTTTTTCCTTCATCCTGCTTTTCTTTTATGGACAGCGGAGATAAAATAGAGATGACCCGGGATCAGGAGGGGATCATGCAAAAAAAATTATTTATAAGGATGATGGTCGGGATGGCCATTGTATTTTCGGTTTCTCTTTCCTCGATCAGCGATGAGGATGACGTCTTCGCCAGAAAGAGAGAGATGATGGTTCAGAGGCAGTTGCAGATGCGGGACATAACGGATCAAAAAGTCCTGGATGCGATGAGAAAAGTACCCCGTCATCTTTTTGTCTGGCCAAGCCAGCGGAGCCAGGCTTACAATGATCATCCGCTCGAGATTGACGAGGGCCAGACGATTTCCCAGCCTTATATTGTCGCTTTAATGACCCAGTGCCTTGAGCTGGAACAGGGGCAAAAGGTTCTGGAGATCGGCACAGGCTCGGGATACCAGGCTGCTGTTCTGGCTCATCTGACAGATCAGGTGTATTCGGTCGAGATAAGGGAGAAGCTGGCGAAAAAGGCGGAGGCGACTCTGAAGGAACTGAATTACGACCAGGTCCGCGTCAAATGGAGAGATGGCTATTTTGGATGGGAAGAGTATGCTCCGTTCGATGCCATCATCGTCACATGCGCCGCTAACCATATTCCTCCCCCTCTCATCAAACAGCTAAAGGAAGGAGGAAAACTCATCCTTCCCTTGGGAAGCACGTTGATCTTCCAGTCCCTGACACTGGTGACCAAGAAAGACGGCAAGCCAAAAACCAAGCACATATCAGATGTTCGGTTTGTCCCTATGGTCGGAGAAGTCCGCAAAAAGGACGGCGAGTAAGTATCCTCCGGAAGCCAGGATCAGAACAAGGTTGTAGCCCGTCGAGAAGGCAATCATCAAAGCTCCTATCGAATTGATGACTGACGAGAAAGCGTTAGTCGCCCATGCCCATGGGATAAGCCCTTTCTCCTGTTCTGCCAGGAGGCGGATTCCTGTGGGAAACGGAAATCCCATCAGGAAGCCTAAGGGGAAGACAGCCGTGAATGTGAGTATCATCTTGAAAGGGAGACCGAGATGAATCAGGCTTTTGGTAAAGAGTGGGAAAAGCAGGAGATAGAGGACGACGAGCCCCGCGCAGAGGAAAAGGCTTTTCCTGAGGTTTCGTTTGAGATTTTTCCCCAGTATTTTTTTCGAGAATAGACTCCCAAGGCTGGACGAGAAAAGGAGGGAAAAGATTGTAATCGATATCGAATACAGGGGGTGCCCCAGGAAGAGGATGAATTTCTGGATGAAAATGATCTCCACGAACATGAACGCCATTCCGATCAGGCCGAAATAGAAAAAGGTTCTCGAGGCCACTTTCTTTTTTCTTGGGTCCCTCCTTCGGAGAACGATAAGAGGCAGAAGTATCAGAACGAAAGCGATGAGGGCGGACTGGATGAGGAGAAGGGATACCAGGTATTCTCCCTGAAGAAAAGGAAGCCATTTCTGGCCGAGGACTGTGTAGGTGGTCTTCAACTGAGTCAGCTTGAAAAAATTGAAGAAAAACGGACGGTTATCGGTAGACGGCTCTATCTGGAAGAGATAATCTCGGTAAAGCTCTTCTCTTTTCAGAGGAGACAGGAGCTGAAGAGTCAGGTTGTAGTAGACCGGTTGATCCAGCATGTTGTGGAGGTTGACTTCCTCGGCTTTTATTCCGGGATAGTAAACTAAATCGAACAGGTTTCTGGCGGCGAATTCTTTTAACCCCGGGATGTCTTGCGGGGAAAAAGGGCTTTTCTTGATGAAATAACTTATGGTTCCCCAACTCCTGATAGCGATCACGCGTGCGAAGGGGTCCAGGCCGCTTTTTTCGAGAGCCTCGATCCAGGTCGCGAGAATCTTTATCTCCTGCCTGGGAGGAGGGAGGAGATAAAGGGTCATGCTGACGAGCCCGTCCGGGGACAACCGGTCCAGGATACGGTCAAAGGACTCGACAGTGTACAGGTAATTCTCGCTGAATCCTTGCAGGCCGGTCCCGGACGCTCCGAACACGTCTGTCAGCGAAAAGACGATCAGGTCATACGTGCCCTTGTCCTGATTCAAAGCGGTCCGGCTGTAGGCGGACACGGTTTGAATTTTGTTCGAGTGGTAGAGGTTTCCGGAAGGCCCGGCCAACTCCTTACGGAGAAGACTCAAGGTCAACGGATTCCTCTCGATGACCTTGATCGAGCTGGCGTTAAAATAATGTGCGGAGAGGACATCCAGGCCTCCCTTCGGTTCGATGATGAGGACGCGGGGAGTTTCAACGAGAGAATAGGCAAGGGAGGCGGGAAGATAGGAGAGGAATTCAAGCGAGGGATCCTGTGAGCTGTCGAAACGGGTGATAGCGGAAAGTCCGTCTCCGTCCGTGGTGAGACCGAGTTGAGGGGGAAGCTCTTTGTCATACATCAGGCTCATCCCGGGGGCATGCCTGAGAGCAGAGGACTCCAAGATGTCAACGCGGGATATGGCGTTCCATCGTGTGAGAAGGTGCTTGGCCTGGGGATATTTGAGAGCAACCGGTAAAGCCTTGTAGGGAGATATCCTGAAGCTGAGCCAGGAGGGGGCAAGAATGAACAGGACGATCTCTACTGCCATCAGGCTCGCTAAAAGTGCCTTGAAACGGATGGATCTTCCCCAGGCGAAAAGAAAAGAGGAAAGAAGAGCCAGGAATGAGATAAGGAGGATGACTCCTCTGTCGCCCCTGGGGAGAAAAACAACCAGGACAAGCAGGGTGCCGGTTCCTGCCCCCAGAAGGTCTGAGAAGTAGATTCTGTTCACGAGGCTCGAAGTCCTGGAGATGGCAAAAGCTATTGTGAGTCCGGCAAAAAAGAAAGGTATGCTGAGGAGGAGGTAGTAGAGAAAGACGAAAGCGATCTGGCCTTTATCCCAGGAGAGTTTGATAAAGTCGAAGGGAATGAGATTGCACAGGAAGAACGTGGCGAGAATGGTCAGGGAATAGAGCAGAGAGCTCCACGAGAGGAATTTATCCCTGTCCATGGATTCGTGAGCTTTAAAAAGAGACAAAAACGACCCGCTCGCCCCGTAGCCCATGAAGGCAATGCTGACGACCAGAAAGGCGAAGTGGTACTGCTGGGAGATGGAGAAATACCTGGTCAGGGATAATTCTAGGCAGAGGGTTGCAGAGGAGACCAAAAAAATTCCCGCCAGAAAGCGATTTTTCATTCC